>CAVIWQ010000063.1:0-7650 GCA_963646605.1 Bacteroidaceae bacterium | reverse complement strand
GTTGTAACCATCGACTATAATGACGACGGATTGGAAATATACAGCGGCTATTTACCGCATGAACCAGATGAAAAATTATTGAAAAAATCTGCCGAAAATTTCGGCATTAAATTGCCGAAGTACCGCTGCGAATTTATTCCTGCTGCCAATTGGCTGACCAAAAACGTAATAAAATTTCCACCGATTGAAACCGATGATTTTTTAATTTACGGCAGCCATGAAGAAAACAGACCTCAAACAGACAAATTAGCCATACGCATTTACGCAGCAACTGCTTTCGGTTCTGGACAGCATCAAACAACGCGTTCCTGTCTAAAATTGCTGAGCTTGCTTAATGCAAGGGGCTTCAGAGTTCAAAACATTTTGGATATGGGGTGCGGTTCGGGAATTTTGGCGCTGTCTGCCTGCCGGCTGTGGCAAAATGCCAAAGCATTAGGCGTCGATATTGATGATGAAGCAGTTGCCGTCACTCTTCAAAATGCAGCCGATAATGAATTATCTGAAAGAGTTCATGCCGTGCAAAGCAACGGTTATTCCAATCCGCAAATTGCCAAACATGCTCCTTTTCAACTTATTTTTGCCAACATTTTAGCCCGTCCGTTAATTGAAATGGCTCCTGATTTATCCGAAAACTTAGTTTCTGGCGGATATGCCGTTCTTTCAGGTTTTACAGATGAACAGTTTGATTGGGTCACGGAAACCTATCGTCCGTATGGTTTGCTTGTAAAAGAGACGGTTGCGGACGAAAATTGGCGCGCCGTTTTATTGGAGAAAACAAAATGAACTTACACGAAATACAAAAAAATTTAAACACAGACGCCCTGCTTGTTTTTCGTAACAATCATTTTTTGGGACAGGATATTTTAGATACCGAAAATCAAATTTCGGCATTAACCGGTTTTGACGGTTCGGCAGGAACTTTGCTTATAACCCGCAAAAGAGCTTTTCTGTTTGTAGACGGCCGTTATGAAATTCAGTCAAAACAGCAAACCAATCCGGAAGATGTTACCGTTATTGTCGAAAGTCCGACACAAAATATCTTTCAATGGATGAGAGATTATTTGTCGCAATTGTCCATAGCATTTAATCCATGGCAGATTTCAATATCCGAACTGCAAAATTTAAAAAGCGCGCTTCCAAATGCAGTTTTTGTTCCACAGCCTGTTTTAGTTTCAACCGGCAGAGCTGCAGCATTTAATCACGATATACAATATGCAGGAAAATCTGCTGAAGAAAAAATAAAAGACATTGCCAAACAAACGGCAGTCAGCGGCGCAGACGCAGTTTTTTTGGCTGCTGCCGACAGTGTTTCGTGGCTAACGAACCTGCGCTCTAATGCGCTGTCTGAAACCCCTATTCTCAGAGCTATGGCGCTTTTGGATAAAGAAGGAAAAATAACTTTATTTATGGATAATGTTCGTTTGCCTTCCGGCTGCCGTTTTGAAAAAAGACCTTTAGCAAAAATCAAAAACGTGCTCAAAAAATATGCAGGAAAAAAACTTAATCTCGACTTTAAATCAACACCGGCCGCGCTTGCCGACATTTGCGCAAAATTAAAGATAAAAATTATAAATCACGCCGACAGCTGCGCTTTTGCCAAAGCGCAAAAAAACGAAACCGAGCTCCAAGGCATAACTGACGCTCATTTGCACGACGGAATCGCCATGTGCCGTTTTTTGTCGTGGTTTGATAAGAATCATAAGGGAAAAACAGAAATGGACATTGTCCATAAGCTGCTGAGTTTTCGAAAAAAACAACCTCTTTTTCATTCTGTAAGTTTCGGCACAATCGCCGGCTCTGCCGAAAATGCCGCAATCATACACTATCAGCCGAATGAAAAACATTTTTCTGAAATAAAAGACAATTCCGTTTTGCTTTTAGACAGCGGCGGACAATACCTAAACGGCACTACCGATATTACACGCACAATTGCTGTCGGCACTCCGATGGATGAAATAAAGCAAAAATTCACTGTGGTTTTGAAAGCCCATATTGCTTTGGCTTCATTACGTTTTCCACAACACACTTCAGGTGCGCGGCTTGACGCTGTCTGCCGCAGCGTTATGTGGCGTTTCGGATTGGATTATAAACACGGAACCGGACACGGCGTCGGTTGTTTTTTGAATGTACATGAAGGACCTCAAAACATAGGAGCTTCAGGAAATTCATATCCTATAAAGTCAGGAATGGTCGTTTCGATAGAACCAGGGTACTATCGAGAAGATGCTTTTGGCATCAGAATCGAAAATCTGGTAAAAGTTGTCGAAGATAAAGAAATTTCCGGTTTTCTTAAATTTGAACCTTTAACATTGGCCCCCATTGATTTTCGTTTAGTTGATAAATATCTTCTTGATGACGGGGAAATAAAATGGCTTAATGATTATCACCATACAGTTTTCGAAAAACTTAAAGACAAACTCGGTGAACAAGATTGCAAATGGTTGGAGAAAGCTTGCGCCCCGTTATAAATTAACGGAGGAAGATATGAAATTTTTAATTACAGCTTTTTTATTTTTGGCTTGGACATTTTCAGTTCAAGCCCAATTTTTGCAAACTCAAGACGAATTCGGACAAGAAAAAAGCCTGCAGGAATATTTTGCGGCAAATCCGAACAATCGAAATAAATCCATAATTTACGTTTTTTACAACAACAACGGTTGTTATGAATGCCCGCAAGCCATGACAATGCTGGAACAAATTTATCAAGCACAGTATGCTGATTTATATGGATTTTTTATGATTGATTACCAAAATGACGAGGAGTACGATTTTATTTCACAATATCAGCTTTCCAAACCGCTGGAAGTTGTTTTGTTACGCGTTCAGGACGGTGCAGTTTTCGGATATCAAAAAATTGAAAACCTGCAAAATATGACCTCGGACACGGTTTCGTTCAAAGACTATGTAACGGAGCGAATAAATTCTTTTTTGGGAAACAATGGCTAAAAACCGAATAAAGGCTGACCATTGGCCATCTTTATGCTTTGGCTTTCCATCATTGTGGCAAAATTAAGTTTTCCGCTCTTAATAGCCCCTCTTACCTGACATCCCTGCTCAACATCGGGATTAGCAAACAAAGTGCTCAAACGCAGTTTTTTCGGAACTCCGTATAAACGTTGGTGCAAACAGGCCAAGATACTGGTTGACACCAAATCATAGGCCATTTCTTCTGAAACTGTTGATGCCGCAGCATATTTAACCAATGCATTAATCGCATCCTGAACAGAATTGGCATGAATTGTCGATAAAACCAAGTGTCCTGATGTTGCAGCCTGCAAAGCTTCACTGGCTACATCAGGAGAACGGATTTCACCCAGCATAATATAACGGGGACAGCTGCGCAACGCTGATTTTAACGAATCTTTCCAATTTCCGTTTTGAGGTGTTGTCTGTTTGCACAGTCCCAATTCGCCGTTTGGATTTTTATACACTCCGTCCAACGGAAGCTCTATGGGATCTTCAATTGTAAAAGCATAACCGCCTTCGGTTATCAGATAGTCTTTCAGCAAAGCTCCCAAAGTGGTGGACTTTCCCGAACCGGTGGCGCCTGCAACCAATATCAAGCCCGAAGCGCGTCCCAATGACAGCAAATGACGCATAATCGGCGCCGGCATACCCAAATCTTTTACGGATGGCACATTCAACGGCATTTTACGCACGCAATATTGCACGCCATGAAGAGCTATTGTTCTTTCAACGCGGTAACTGTACTTATTATATATGACCAAATAACTCGGAGTATTTTTATAGCCTCTTTCTACAGCCGCCAAAAATTCGGCATAATCGTCAAAAGTTACTTCTTTCAATCCGTGTGCCGTTTTGCCGCTCCACATATAAGCTCTCTTTCCGGGAGTTATATATAAGTCTGAAAAACCAACTTCATTTACTGTTGCCATAGCTGTCACTCCTAAAGAATATTTACCGCCCAAAATAATAATACCGATATGTTTTTTAGCAAGAAAATTATTTATTGACTTTCAAAAAAAATGTTTTAGAAATCAATTCGTTTTTTAAAATAGAGGTGATGATTATGCAAAATATGACATCGGGCAAACCGCTCGGATTAATAATAAAATTCGCAATTCCCTTGTTGCTCAGCAACCTGTTTCAACAACTCTACAGCATATCCGACATTATTTTGGTCGGACACCTTATCGGGGTTAAAGCTTTGGCTGCCGTCGGCGCCGCAGCACCGCTGTTTTTCTTTTTGGTTGTTGTCAGCGTCGGTTTTACCAATGGCGTAACCGTTATCCCCGCTCAAAGTTTTGGCGCAAAAAACTTCAAAAGGCTCCATCGTTCCGTTGCCATGGCCACGATTTTGAGTTTCAGTTTTACTATTTTATTCAGCTGTTTCACTTATTTTTCAATGGATTATTTGCTCAGTTTGATGAATGTCCCTGCTGAAATTTACGATGACACCAAAAACTTTATGAACGTTATCTGCGCCGGTGTAATTATGATTGTGGCTTTCAATCTTTTATCCGGTTTTATGCGTGCTTTGGGAGACAGTAAAACTCCTTTATACTTTTTAATTTTCACCACCTTGCTTAACATTGCCTTAAATGTTGTTTTCATCTACCATTTCAAAATGGGGGTAAGAGGCTCGGCTTTGGGAACCGTTGTTGCCATGACGATTGCCGTTGTCTGCTGCCTTGTTTATATGAATAAAAAATTTCCGGTTCTCAAACCCGAATCTCAAGACTGGAAAATCAGCGGAAAACTTTGCCGCGAACATCTGGCTATTGCCGTGCCTATGGCTATTCAATTTTCCATCATCGCATTGAGCGCCGCCGTTACCCAAACAATTTGCAACAAATTCGGATTTGAAACCATTGCGGCCATGACCGCGGCTTTGCGTATTGAACAGCTGGCTTCACAGCCTATGGTTTCGTTCGGTGTAGCCATGTCAACTTATGTTGCTCAAAACTATGGTGCGGGAAGAATTGCCAGAATCCGCAAAGGTGTTTTTGAATGCTCAATGATTTCATTGGTTTTAAGTATTGTTCTCGCAATTTTCGTATTTACTTTGGGAGAACAGATTGTCGGCGTATTTGTTCCGAACGAACAACCTCAGCTCACCGAAACGGTTATCACTATGGCGCAAAAATATTTGAATATAAGTATTTTGTTCTACTTCTTCTTAGGTCAAATCTTCATTTTCCGCAACTCTTGTCAGGGAATGGGAAATTCCATCGCGCCGATGGTTTCGAGTATGATTGAACTGATGATGCGCGCCTTTGCTGCTATTTATCTGGCTGCACAGTTCGGTTTTACCGGTTTGTGCTTTGCCAGCCCTCTGGCTTGGATCGGCGGAGCAGCGGCTGTTGCCGGCGGATATTTCAAAACCATAAGAGGACTGAGAAAGCGGATTAAAACCGCTTTCCGTCAAGCTTACAGCAGTGCTGCAGAATAAATGCGGCTATTGCCAAAAGAAGAGACAGCGCCATTCCGCTGAAAATAACGACAAGCGAACGATCGTCAACAAAAACGCTGCTGAAAAACATTTCAACATATTCGTTAGCGTGTTTGTAATCGCTTTCCAGATAATACGGAGTAATTTGTTTTACTCCGTTTTCGTTTATATCAATAACGACATAACCAAACTTACGCGGAGCAGAACGCGGAGGCTGCCCTGAAGACATTAAGGTCAACAAAGGAATGCCATCCATATTTTTATTATCGTAGTGATGAATATGGCCGGATAAAAAAAGCGTAATATTTTTATTTGAAATAATTTGTTTTAATTTTGAAAAAGACGGCGTGATATTTATTTTTTTCTTCCAATTATCGGAATTAATGGGAGGAATATGACTATATATAATACAGTTTTTATAGTGAGGGCGGATTTTTTCCAAAATGTCCTCCAGCCAATCCAGTTGAATGCTGGAATATTCTCCTTCTGATGAATCCAGAGCAATAAACATCGTGTTTCCGTATGAAAACCAATAATAAGGTTGTCCGAAGGCCGCTTTATACGCCGATTTGTCAACCCGACCGAAACGGTTGGCCACTTCATGGTTTCCCGGAATTATATAAAACGGCAGCAAAGAAGCTTCTTCATCCATTTCATTAATCAACCAGCGATAGTGGCTGATATTGCGATAACGTATCAAATCACCGAGATGCAGCATAAAAGCATTTTTTCCGTCTTTTCCGGCACGGCGCAAAATTTCTTCCAACGGACCGTTTTGGGCTCCGGTATCCGACATTACGGCAAAAGAAAAAGACTCTTTCTCCGGTTCCAACACTTTTCCGGCGGGAACTAAAAAATTGTTTTCAGCCGGCAGCGCAAAAAATTCTATTGTCAAATCGCGCACGGCAATTAAGCACAATGACAGAAAAAAAGTATAAAAAGCAGCTTTATAAAGCATATTCGGTAAATATTTTTTTGATATAAACACAGTTTTTCTCCTAAATCAGACATAATTTATTGCAATAGGATTTTTTCGTCAAGCAAACCTCCGCCGACTGTGTAAAATAGTTTTGTCAAAAAATTTTGTATAAAACTTAAATATGCTATTGAGATTTATTTCAAATAGTATATATTAAATGCAATAAAAAAACTTTAACGAGGTCAAAATGAAAAAATTGTTTGCAACACTTGGCGCTGTATTGGCTACCGCAGCTTGCGCCAACAATAATTATGACTGCGGCGAAACTTATGTTGAAGAACCCTGCCCTTGTCAGGAACAAGCTCCGGTTCAGGCTTATCAGCCGCGTTATGAATATCAGCCTGCGCAAGTAGCTTATGTTCAGCAGCCGGCAGCTCCTTGTCAAGGCGAAGTCCGCACTATGCGCGAACCGGTAGAAGTTGTTTATAAACGCACAACTTACGGCACTGTTTACGAACCAAGACATTTTGAAAATGTTTCTTATGAAAGAGAAACCGTAAACGGCGCAACTTACAGCAATCAAACTTATGCTCAACCGGTTGTTATCCAAGAAAATGCAACTGTTGCCGAACATGAATATATTGTTCCGGCAGCTCAGCCAGCTTCCACTCCGGCTCCGCAGCAGGCTCCGGCCAAAAAATACAATGGTCCGGTTGTAATTGTTCCCGCACAATAGTTAATGTGCACAATAAAAAAACCTCGGTTTTCCGAGGTTTTTTTGTGCTTATTACAGGCCTTACAACCTTGAGGAGGGAAAACGGCTGATATTTTCATTTTTTAGTTCTTCAATATATTCCTGCAATTTTGCCGGAGAATCATCACTCCAGCCCATTATATAATTTTTGCCGACAAACAGCAAAGGCAATCCGAGTTCTCCGCGCAAATTATGTTCCTGCGCATATTTTCGGAGCAAATTGTAATTTCTTTGTTCCTGAATATCTAAAACAGTAAATTGTATATCGGGATTGGCGGCTATAATCACATTATTCAAATCTTCTTTCATCAGTTCGCAATAGTGGCAGGGTTGAGAAAAAATCACTACTTCTTTTTTCAACTCAGCCCCTGCATTTTTTGCCAACATAACCAACAAACATATCAATAATGCATATTTTTTCATAATCATTTTCCTTATTCAATACAACAATCGACAGCCTTGCGGACAAAGCTTTTTATTTTGGAAAAAGCGCTTTCGTTTTCTCCGTATTCCGGCGCTTCGGCTTTTTCTTCGGAATTTGATGCCGCTGACAATTGAGCGCTT
>CAVIWQ010000062.1:0-7704 GCA_963646605.1 Bacteroidaceae bacterium | reverse complement strand
GAATATTATCTTTTTTCTGTCTTTTGTCAAGATAAAAAAATACATTTTTTTCACATAAATAACTATTGACTTAGAGTAAACTTTAAATGTTAGTCTATAAAAAATTGACTGTCGGGAGATAAAAAAATGAACAAAACTTTCTATTATCGCTTTAATCCGCTAAATGCGTGGCTTATCTTCAATTGCGCTTTGGCAATTACTTTTATTTGGGGGCTATTCCATTGTCCGTGCCTGCTCTATTGGATGCAAACACAAATTTTGCTTGGTGTATTGGTATTTTCTTTTCTGGCTTGGGGTTGGAAATATTTAATAAAGCACAAAATGGCTGTTGTTACGGACGAAGATATTACCATAGATCACTGCGCTCCGCTAAAATGGACTGATATTAAATTTGCTGAAGAAAAATTTGCCCGCTGCGGTTGGTGCAAATATAAAATCATTGCTTTGGTTCCTAAAGAAGGAATTGATTATAAGTATAATTTTTTACAAAAACACAATGGTGAATTTACGGCTTTTTCAATTCCGCTTTATAACATTATCACCAAAGAAGATGCCGAAGAAATCCGTAAAATTATCGAGAATAAAGTTACTCTGAAAAAAATGAATTAATTCATAACGCAAAAGGCACCAAAAAGGTGCCTTTTGTTTTGCTTAATCTTTCTGTTTTTCCATATAGGCTGGTGAAAACCCCTGAGGATGTCTCTTTTTAAGCTTGGCAACATTCTGACGGATAATGTCATCAAAATCAATTCCTAAAGCTATTGAGGCATTGGCTAAATACCAAAAAACATCTCCTAATTCGCTAATCATTTTTTGGCGGTTTTCCTCATTGAGTTCTTTGTTATGAAACTTCAGTTTTTTCCATAAGTCGCAGCACTCACCGGCTTCTCCTGCCAGTCCGGCCATAGCGCCGTCCATCCGCGCATAATTTCCATTCAGCCAAACAGAAATTTCAGCAATTCTTTTCAGATAAGCTTCATCTTCCTTGAAAGCCGATGATGTGACGCTATCAACAAAGCTGCTGTATTCATGACAAAAATCTTTTACTTCAGACATTTTTATTTCTCCCGCTCTATACCGCCACTGCTCCGGTCAATTTAGGATGGCATTGATAATTAACCAGCTCAAAATCTTCATAACGAAAATCATCAATATTTTTAATATCAGGATTAATTTTCATTTGCGGCAGGGGATAAGGCTTTCTTGTCAATTGTTCTTTTACCTGTTCAAAATGATTGTTATAAATGTGGGCATTTCCCAGCGTATGCACAAATTCGCCGGCTTTCAGTCCGCAAACCTGAGCTACCATCATTGTCAGCAGAGAATATGACGCTATATTAAAAGGAACCCCCAAAAACATATCGCAGCTGCGTTGATACAGCTGACAATTCAAACGTCCGTCCGGCGTTACGTCAAACTGAAAAAAACAATGACACGGAGGTAAAGCCATTTGCCCTATTTGCGAAGGATTCCATGCCGTTACAATCAGACGCCTGTCTGTCGGATTTTTTTTGATGCGTTCAATCACATCTTTGATTTGGTCAATACCTTCGGAATTCCAGTTACGCCATTGGTGGCCGTAAACAGGTCCCAAATTGCCGTTTTCATCAGCCCATTCATCCCAAATATGCACATTATTATCCGTTAAATATTTAATATTCGTATTACCGGACAACAGCCAAATAAGTTCGTGTATAACACCTTTCAAAAACATTTTTTTAGTGGTGACCAAAGGAAAACCTTTGCTTAAATCAAAGTGCATTTGCCGTCCGAAAACCTTGCGGGCATAGATTCCCGTGCGGTTATCGCCGTCCTGTCCGTTTTCCATAATATCACGAAGTAAATCAAGATATTGTTTCATTATATTAATCCTTTTGTTTAATATCTTCCATAATTGCAGAAATAATATGTTTCAAAACCGACTGTTCGACAAATTCCCCTTTTCGCACCAGTACGCGGGTAGCAATATTGTCAAGTTCAAAATCAGGAACAATCTGCTTATATTTTTTATTTAAAACATCAATACAAGTTGTTATATTAACTTCTTCACCTTTTAAATTAGGATTTAATTCTCCTTTATATACGCAATCAACAACAATTTCCGGCATCAATTTACTGCCGCCGGTCAAAAACAACTTATAAATTGTCGCCCCGCCGGAGATATATATGTCTTCTTCAAACTCTTTGAAAAAATTTACATCGTTGACTACAAAATGGTGTTTGGTATCACTCACTTCATATTGTTCATTTAAGGTTAAAATATAAATGTTGCGTTCCGGCAAAGTTCGGTTTGGAAAACTTTCGTATGTTGTCTGACCGGCAACTATATTTTGTCCTTGAGTTATGCGGCGAAAACGCTGAAAATCAGATTTTATATGCCATGGAATCTGAGAACCGATACCTATTATATTATCCCCTTCATGGCGGCACCAAATAGCAACTTTGGTCATTACACTCTCCGTTTGTGTTTTCTTTGAACATAGCACAGGCATTTTTCAGTTCAAGCTTTGATACAAGTTATTAAGACAAATATTGCTGCCAATAAATATTGCTTGAAAAAACGGCGCTGATTATGTATATTATCAATGTTGATTTATCAACTGTGATGCCAGAGGCCCTGCGCAATAGAAATTTTGGACCCGGGGGCAGTACCCGGCACCTCCACCAATTTTTTATGGGGGTGAAACAGGTTAGACAGGATTTAGTAAAGGCAGAAGCTGCATTCGGTGAGATACCACCGTTATCGGTTCAAATTTAAATAAATGCTAACGACAATGAATTAGCACCTGTTGCTTTGGCTGCTTAATTAGCAGTTGCAACAAATCTGAATTCCTGCTCTCTTGGTTGACAGCAGGTGGGGAACGAGCCACCTAGCAACAGAACGGCTCTTTTTTTCTTTAGGAGCTGAACAAATATGGACAAATACATCAACGAAATCGACTATGAAAAACTCATTGAACGAGCCTTAAAACATGTAGTTGCAGATGCGCTGAAAATTGCCGAAGAACATGGTCTCCCCGGAGAACACCATTTTTATATAGCTTTCAGAACAGATCACCCCAGAACCAAAATCGATGACTTTCTCAAAAGCCAATATCCTAAAGAAATGACTATTGTTTTACAGAATCAGTTTGAAAAACTTCATGTTACAGAAACCGGTTTTTCTGTTGTGCTGCATTTCAGCCATATTCCTTATTTATTAGAAATTCCGTTTGACGCCGTTACTTATTTCGGCGATCCCAGCGTGCGTTTTGGGCTCAGTTTCGGTGCGGAAATAAATGATGAACATCCGGAAAACGCTCCGGCCAAACAACAAGCCGAAGTTATTTCAATTGACAGTTTCAGAAAGAAAAATGCTTAAAAAATCTATTGTCATTGCCGGACGGCACCAGACCAGCATTTCGGTTGAGCCCGAATTTTATGCAGCTCTCGAAAACATAGCGCAAGAACAGAATTTAAGCATTAATACCCTAATTACACAAATAGACAGCCTGCGAAACGAAAGCTATAACCTCTCCAGCGCGGTTCGCGTATATATTTTAAACTATTTTCAGAAAAAATCGTCTGATAAGCAGAGTACAACGTCTTATTAAAAGACATAATTTATCTCACTTTTAAACAGAACAATATCATTGATATAAAAAAGCCCCGATAAAAAATCAGGGCTTTTTTATTTTATAAATCATCGTCACCGTCAGGAAAATCATCACTTTCATCAGTCAGCAATGCAATATCTTCTGCGGAAGCATCTTCCATTTCATCTTTACGGCGGCGGCCGCGGCGTTTTTTAAGCGGCTTTTTCTTATTGACGGCATTAATCACATAATTTCCGGCAATTTTATACAAATCTGTCAAATGCCCGTTATACATGTGGTCTGCATCTTCAACCATGGCAAAATCAACACATACATTACGCTGAGTGTTTAAACGTTTTGCCAAAGCCGTTACGGTTTGCGGAACAACGATTTCATCTTGTCCGCCTTGTATAATCAAACCGGAGGTCGGACATGGTGCCAAAAATGAAAAATCTTTTTCATTTGCCGGAGGAGAAACCGCTATAAAATTATTGATATCGGGACGACGCATTAATAACTGCAGCGCTATCCAAGCACCAAACGTATAACCGGCGACCCAGCATTGGCGCGCTTCTGGATTCATAGCCTGAAGCCAATCAAGTGCAACCGTTGCATCGGAAAGTTCGCCCGGACCATCTTCAAATTGCCCCTGTGAGCGTCCAACACCGCGAAAATTAAAACGCAACACGGAAAAGCCCAAATCCTTAAAACAGCTAAACAACGCATAAACAACCTTATTGCTCATTGTGCCGCCGTATTGCGGATGAGGATGTAAAATCAGGGCTATCGGAGCTCCGGGGCGGCTGCTCTGATGATAGCGTCCTTCTATTCTGCCCGCATGCCCATTAAACAGTACTTCTGCCATGTGTAAAATCCTGTATATATTATAAGTAGTATATTTTATATAGCATATAAATTCTGTATAAAATGTTAATTTTCTGGTAAAACAGTAAAAAAATATAGTATAATATAGTTAGCGTTGTAACCGAATTGTAACTATTATTTTTAATTAATCTATGCTATCATTAATGATAGAGGAACAGTGTGGAGGCTCACTATGAAAAAGTTATTCATTTTTTCGGCAATTGCTGTATTTGTTATGTTTGCAACATCAGCAAAAGCGCAATTGCCATCAAATCCGTTTAATACGAATGAAAACAGCGGAACATTCAGTAATGTGCAAACCAAAGCCAGCACAAAAGAATCGATTACGGAATCCCCTATGTACAGCGACGGAATGACCGGCGGCGAAGTTTTGCCAGTAGATCCTTGGGCCAGAGCCCGCGACCGCAGTGGCATTGAGACATGGCGCGGTTCAGGTCAACACGGACGCTTAGATTATATCGGCGAAGCCACAACTTACACCGACGCTCAGGGACAAGAAATGATTGCTCCTGAAGTTAACCGTCATAATATGGTTGTCGGCTTAGATCATCTGCGTAAATTGGGATATGATATTCCTGAAGAATATAATGATAAAATAAAAAATCTTCCAAACGCATACAAATCTTTGTTGGAACAGAATATGAGCGAAGTTCAGAACAACAAAGACCCGTTCAGCCAAAGTTTTACCAAAATGATGAAAATGTTTGAAGACAGCACAGGATTGAACCTGAATAATATCTTGTTTAATTCTCTCAAAATTTTGGGCACGGATTAATTGAGCGGAGATTAAAACAATGAAAAATTTATTGATGGCTTCAGCGGTGTTTTTATCAATGACCTGCTCTGTATCGGCTCAGCTTCCGGAAATGACTCCGGCAGAGGCTCAGGAAGTTATCAATGAAAAATTTTTAACCGAAGAAACTGTTAAAATAACCACGCCTTTAAAAAGGCATACAGACTATGTGGCTGAAAATTACAGTCCGGCAGAGTTGAAGGGTTTGATTCGCAACGCAGAAGAAATCGAACGCAAATCGGCTGCCAGACTTGAGCAAGACTATGTTCCCTATGATCGTCAAATTGATGTTAAAAAGCCGCAGCAGGTAAAACGTTATTTTCGCAGCCGATTAAAAACAATATATTAAACCTACACTGTTTCTCTTTGACAAATATCCCGAATGCCGATAAGCTTTCGGGATATTTTATATACAATCGGAGCCCTACATGCCTCATATATATGACAACTTTCTTGAAATAGCTGACAAATTTGATATTTTGCTGGTCGATGCGTACGGCGTTTTTTGGAATGGAAAAGATTTTTACACCGGCAGTCGTGAAGTTTTGGCACAGCAAGTCCAACAAGGCAAACGAGTTATAATTGTGTCTAACACAACCGCTTTATCTGATGCGGCTGTAAACTCATATACAAAAAAAGGGCTTATACAGGGAAAACACTACACAGATTTTATAACTTCGGGAGATGTGGCCCATTCAGCCTTCATTAATGACAATATAGCTGCAAACGGTCATAACATCTATATGTTCGGCACGCCTAATCTGAAGATTTTTGAAAATACTCCTTTCAATATTGTCAGCTCAATTGCCGATGCAAATGCTTTTTATATTTCTGTACCGCAATTATCCGAAAATCAGGTATCAGAACTGGAACTTTACGAAAAATCATTTTATCGCTCCCCTAAAGGATTGTTTGACAGCACCATAGCGGATCCTTTTATCCACGATTTAAAAAAACTATATTTAGCAGGCCTTCCAGCCATAAACGCCAATCCCGATTTTACCGCCAGTGAAAAAGATGAATTTGGTGATGTCCATTTTGTTATCCGGCAGGGAACCATTGCTGAAATTTATCGTAAAATGGGCGGCCGAGTAATTGAATTCGGCAAACCTCATGCAAATATATTCGAATATGTATTCAATAAACTGAGCATACCTTCAAAAAACTCGGCAGCGATGATCGGCGATACTTACCGTACAGATATTCAAGGGGCTCAAAATTATGGAATTTACGGAGTATGGTGCACGCAGACGGGAGTTACTGCCGATGAACTGAATAAAGGAAAAACCTTAGAGCAGATCTGCAGCAACAATTTTGAAAATATTTTTTTAATAAAGCAGCTCTGACTTTGCAAACAGGTTTAAATTTATTAAAAACAGAATAAATTATTTTTATTCCCTCCAACAAAAGGAAAAAATATGGATCCTAAAATTTTAGCTTCAATCATCTTAGTCATCAGCTACATAATTCTGTTTTCTGAAGCAGTCAACCGCGCCATTGTGGCTATGCTCGGTGCGGGAATAATGTTGATTACCGGAATTTTGACTCAAGAAACAGCTCTTGCCGGCGTTGATTTTAATACCATTTTTTTACTTATCGGCATGATGATTATTGTCGGAATTTCCGAAAAATCAGGTATGTTTGAATATGTTGCTATTTGGGGAGCAAAAAAAGTTAAAGCCAATCCCCGCGGTCTGTTGGTTGTTTTGGCAATTGTCACCGCTGTTTTTTCGGCGCTGCTTGATAATGTAACCACCGTTTTATTGATTGTTCCGGTTACTTTTCAAATTGTCAGGCAGCTTAAAGTTCCGGCTTATCCTTATTTGCTGTTGGAAATTTTTGCCGCCAACATCGGCGGAACAGCAACTTTGATAGGTGATCCGCCGAATATTCTTATCGGCTCAGCCTTAAATTTGACATTTACCGATTTTGCTAAAGAATTAACTCCCGTTGTGTTTATTTCTTTGCTCGCTATTATTGGAATTTTTGATTTTATTTGGCGCAAAAAATTGATTGCCGATACTGATAAGCGGCAAAAATTAATGCAAATTAACGAACAAGAAACAATCAAAAATAAAACTCTGCTTTTGAAATCATTGGTCGTGCTGTTTTCAGTAATCGGAGCTTTTATAGCCGCCGAACATTTAAAATTGGAAAACGGAACCATTGCCTTGTTCGGAGCCGCAATTCTGCTGTTGCTGTATACTTTCGGACTGCACCATAATGATCGGGAAAAACAAATAGCCGAAGCATTTTATATTGTCGATTGGACAACAATCTTCTTCTTTGCCGGACTGTTCATAATTGTACATGGATTGGAAGAAACCGGAGTTTTGCATTTGGCCGGACAAAAGTTCACAGCGATGACAGATAACAGCATCAAAAAAACAACTATGCTGATTATTTGGATTTCAGCATTTCTGTCATCAGCCATCGATAACATACCTTTTG
>CAVIWQ010000061.1:0-7876 GCA_963646605.1 Bacteroidaceae bacterium | reverse complement strand
GGGATCTACGATGTTATTTAATCCGAAGATCACCTGACGATTTTGCTAAACACAAAATTGAGCGATGACAATAAGACAACGTTTCTTTGTGCTGATTTCTAGTCATTATATTTGTTTAAAAGTGTCTTTCTTATTATAATTATTTTTGCTATAGTTTTCTTATGAAAGATATGTATGTTTATATAATGACAAACAAAAACAATACCACGTTGTATGTAGGTGTTACCAACGATTTGGCACGTCGTGTTTATGAACACAAGAACAATTTGGTACAAGGTTTTACTGCTAAATACAGCTTGCATAAATTGGTTTATTTTGAACATTTTACCTCTGAACAAGAAGCAATAGCCAGAGAAAAGTTTCTGAAAAAATGCTATCGAAAAACAAAAGAAAAATTAATAAACACCATTAATGCCTCGTGGAATGATTTGTCTGCTGATTTTGAATAAATAGTATTATTGCTTGATTTTCTATATTGTAGATCCCCTGACGAAACGCAAAGCGTTTCGAGGGATGACTCTGAGGAAATAGATCCTTTGATGTTTTTGATTATCATCAAAAACAAGGAATGGCAAAAAATTGGATAATGCAATAAAAAAGGAGCGGATAACCGCTCCAAAAAATTATTTTTTAATATCTTTTTTTCTGTTTCCAAAAGGTTTGGTTTTAGCAAAGTCAGGTTTGCCAAAACCGCGGCGTTCCTTATCTGATGAACGAAAAGATTTTTTAGAACCAAATCCATCTTTTCTGTCACGCTCAAAAGAACGTTCCGATTTTCCGCGGTAATTGCCTTTGGATGCGTTTTTATTTCCCCAAGGGGTGCGTTTTGCCGCAAATTTGCGCTTTTTGTCTGTGCTTTCAGCCGGAATGATTTTGGATTCTTTAACTTCGACAACAACGTTCTTCATTTTTTCTTTGGCTTTCATGGCGCTGCGGCAAACCGAAAATCCAAAAAATCCGACATTGCGTCCCAAAGTGTAATAGTAATTGTGCGAATAAGCAATTAATCCCGCTTTTTCAAGCCAAAGCTTGCCATTTTCATCAATGTATTGATCATCAACGTTTACAGCGACGATTTCAGCCAAAAACATATCATGCGAACCGTAGTTCGTAATGTTTTTAACTTTGCATTCAATAGAAACCGGGCTTTCCATAATCTGCGGAGCTGATACCTGTGAGCATTTTCCGGCTGTGAGTTTCATTTCTTTGAATTTGTTAACGTCGCGTCCGGATTTAACTCCGCAAAAATCAGCGGCGGTAACCAATGGCAGAGTTGTCAAATTGATAACAAATTCACCGTTTTCTTTTATCAGTTCGTGAGAATAGCGTGACGGACGGATTGAAACATAGGTCATTGCCGGTTCAGAACTGATTATTCCGGTCCAAGCGGCCGTCATAATGTTGGGTTTTTCCATTGTGCCGCAGCTGACCATAACCGGAGGAAGCGGATATTCCATTGTTCCGGGTTTCCATGTGATTTTTGCCATTTGTTATATTCCTTTATCTTTATTAATGTTGTTCAAGCTTTAATCCAAATATTTTTATTCTGCAACGGCAAAAACGTTTTTTTGTGCTTTTTTGACGGAAAAGCTTAAATTTTGTATTTGGGTTTTAATTCTATTGAATTTAAAAACAGTCCCAATTTTTTGCGGTCGGAACCGTATCCTATCTCTTGAGGCGATTTGAAACCGGAGATTGTAAATGAAATCACAACTTTTGAATTTTTTCCTAAATCAGATTTTTTCAATAAAAATTCGGTTTTTGGTGTTTTGTGTCCGTTCTGAAAGACCCATTTTGAATATTCTTTGCCGTTGATATTCGGAATCACGCTTATTTGGCTGTTTTTAGTATTAATATAAGCGCTGGCTTTAAGCGTGATTATTATGTCGGCGTTTATTTTGGGAACAGCAAAAGAAATAAAAGCTTTGTTTCCAAGGCTCCACCGCCCTTCGCTTTTTGGGGCGTCAAAACCCAAAGTCAAAATTTGAGGATGTTCTTGATTAAAAGTATAAGTTTTGAAAATTTCAATCGGTTTAGCCGGTGTTTTTCGTAAAAATTTCTGCTCTTTTGAGCGCGAAAAAGTGCGGTTGTTGAAAATATAGTAGTCAATGTAATATTCGTAGGCTTGCGGATTGAATATGAAATATACTGCCGCTCCGTAAAGAACCGAAATCAGAGTGATGATAAAAATTCTGGCTTTCATGGCTGTTCTCCGCTGATATTACACATAGTTTATATGCGGCGCCGGCATTCGGCAAATGAAAAATTTGATTTTAGGCAGATTTAATAATTCGGTAACACAAAGTTTTTAAAACAAAAAAAGGAAGACTTTCATCTTCCTTTATGATTGGTGCGCTAGGCCGGAATCGAACCGGCACGGCCTTGCGGCCAACAGATTTTAAGTCTGCAGCGTCTACCAGTTCCGCCACAAGCGCATTAATCCTGATTTGTTTTATACAGATAAAATTTTATAAATGCAAGACTAAACTTGCTTATTTTTTGAAAATGTGATTTTGTATCTGTGTCAGGCGTGCGGCAGAAACAGCGTTTCGGCACGCAGACAAACAGAAAGGATAAAATTATGACAAAAAACAATCTTACCCATTTGGAGAATTTTTTACGCAATAGCATTATTCCCTATGCTTTTCCTCATATTAACAAAGAAGGCTGGAAGTTTGTTGCCGCCTTTGCTTTAATAACAGCGTTATTGGCTTTGGTATGGGAACCGTTGGGCTGGTTAGGTCTGGTGTTGACCGTTTGGTGCTATTATTTCTTCCGTGATCCCGAACGTGTTACTCCGCAAATTGATGGAGCAATTATTTCTCCGGCAGACGGAAAAGTTCAGATGATTACAAAAGTTAAAGCTCCCCGCGAATTGGAACTCGGTGATGAGGAATTTACGCGCGTCAGCATTTTTATGAGCGTGTTTAATGTTCATGTCAATCGTGCTCCGGCTTCGGGAACTATTACTAAAACCGTTTATATTAAAGGCAAATTTTTTAACGCCACTTTAGATAAGGCAAGTAAGGACAATGAACGTCAGCTTTTGGCCATGAAAACCGAAAGCGGAAAGAATATTGCTTTTGTGCAGATAGCAGGTCTTGTTGCCCGCCGTATTTTGTGCTTTGCCAAAAAAGGAAGTGTGTATAAAGCCGGTGAACGTTTTGGATTGATTCGTTTTGGTTCCAGATTGGATGTTTATTTGCCGGCAGGGGTAGAACCTCAGGTTTGCCTCGGACAAACAATGGTTGCCGGTGAAACGGTGTTGGCAAATTTGTACTCCTCGGCTCCGCAAGTTAAAGGGGAGGCAAAATAATGGAACATATAAATTCTACTTTGCGTTTGTCTAAGCAAAAATTGACTTCGCTGCCTATTCGCAAAATTATTCCGAATATGGTTACAACTTTGGCCGTGTGTGCCGGTGTGACATCTATGCGTTATGCAATGTCTGAGCATTTTGCAAAAGCTATTGTCTGTATCTTTTTAGCTGCGTTTTTTGATATGCTGGACGGACGTGTTGCCCGTATGCTTAAAGGATCTACAAAATTCGGCGCTGAATTGGATTCTTTGTCAGATTTTGTAAGCTTCGGCGTTGCTCCCGCAATTTTAATGTACCGTTGGACGCTTTATGATTTTCCAAAATTCGGTTGGTTTTTCTGCTTGCTGTTTGCCATTTGCATGGCTATGCGTTTGGCTCGCTTTAATACAATGCTTGAAGATGAACCACAGCCGCCGTATTGGAATAACTTTTTTACAGGTGTGCCGGCTCCGGCAGCAGCAGCGCTCGGTATTTTGCCGGTTATGTTGAGTTTTGAGTTCAAAGAGGCTGAATTTTTACGCAGCAACGGCTTTTGCAGCGCGGTTATGTTTGTTGTGTCCATGCTTATGATTAGCCGTATACCGACTATTTCGACAAAACATATGAAAGTGCCGACATATATGATAATTCCATTGATTATTGCCGTTGTTTTCGGTGCTACTCTTGTTTTCAGCCAGCCGTGGCTGGTATTGAGCTCATTAGTTGCATTTTATGCTTTGACAATTCCGCTGGTCGTTTTGTGGTTTTTGAAAGGCAAAAAAGCTTATCTAAACAAAATTTAAGAACGATTAATAATAAAAAGCCTCCAACAAGGAGGCTTTTTTATTATATCAATTAAAATCAAATTTAAGCGCTTTATTCTTTTTCGGCGTATGGGTTATTGCCTTTTCTGACATTAATTCTAAGCGGAATTCCCCCCATTCCGAAAGTTTCGCGCAGGTTATTGGTTAAATAACGTAAATAAGAATCAGGCAGACCTTCCGGATTGCTAGAAAAGATAACAAAAGATGGCGGCCTTGATTTAATTTGGGTTATATAGCGCAATTTTATACGCCGTTTATTTTTACCCAAAGGAGGCGGATAAGCTCCTATTATATCTGCAAACCATTTGTTTAACGGAGCTGTAGGAATACGGCTGTTCCATCGGTCGTAAACTTTTAAAACAGCACTCATCAATTTGTCTAAGCCTTCGTTTTTCAGAGCTGAAATTGTTACTGTCGGAATGCCTTCAGCTTGAGTTAACGATGTTTTTAATTTGTAATTTAATTTTTCAATAGCTTCTTTTCTGTCGGCAATATCCCATTTGTTGACCGCAATAATCAGAGCTCTTCCTTCTTCTAAAACTTGCGCTGCAATCGTCAAATCCTGTTTATCGAGAACAGCGTCGGCGTCAAGAACCAAAACAACGACTTGCGCCATAAAGGCGGCGTGCTTTGAACTGGCTGCGGACATCTTTTCCAGAGAATCGCTCACCCTTGAATGGCGGCGTAATCCTGCCGTGTCAACCAATTTTATTTTTCGTCCTTTCCATTCCCAGTCTAAGGTAATGGCATCTCTGGTGACGCCGGCTTCCGGACCGGTAAGCATTCTGTCGTCTTTTAACAAAGCGTTTACCAAAGTCGATTTTCCAACATTCGGTCTGCCGACAATGGCTAATTGAATAGGTTTGCTTTTATCAATATCCTCATTGTCGTTTTTGGGCTCTTCTTTTTTGTAGTATTTTTTCAGAGCATCATGCAAATCAAGCATACCTAGACCATGTTCTGCCGAGAAAGGAATAGGTTCGCCAAGACCAAGTTTGTAGGCTTCAAAACGGCTGTCTTCCTGAATTTTGCCTTCGCATTTGTTCGCTAATAAAACTACAGGTTTATGAGCTCTGCGTAAAATGTCGGCAAAATGCTCGTCGTAAGGCTGAACGCCTTCTCGGGCATCATACAAAAACAAACAGACATCAGCTGCGTCTATTGCTTTTTTAGTTTGATCCCACATGCGGCGTTCCAGATTATCTTCATTTGAATATTCGTAACCGGCAGTGTCAATAATCAGTAATTTAAGATCTTGCAATGTTGCTTCGGTTTCTTTTCTATCGCGCGTAACCCCTGGTTTGTCATGTACAATAGCCAATTTGCGTCCGGCAAGTCTATTAAATAAAGTCGACTTTCCAACGTTTGGACGACCGATGATAGCTACTTTTAACGGCATTTTTTTCTCCTATTGATATGTCAGCAGTTTGGCGTTGGTCGTGGTTATGATAACTTGTCCGTTTGCGGCAATCGGTGAAACCGCAGAACCATCGGAAAGTTTTAAAAATCCCATAATTTCACCTGTATAAGGAGAAATATAAAATGTGTAACCGTTTGAAGTGTTGACTAACAATCTGTCATTAATAAGCACCGGTCCCGCGTATATAACACCGACGGCGTCAGAAACTTTTTCTCCGGCGGGAATTTTAGTATCCCATATAATTTTTCCGCTTTCGGTATCAATAGCCAAAAGATGGGTAGTTCCCGTTAATACAAACAGATATTTTCCAGCTAACCATGGTTGATTGTTGCTTCCAAATTCGCGTTCCCAAATTCTTTGTCCGCTGCGTAAATCTAATGCGGTTAAAATGTTGTGTCCCGCTGCAAAAACCATATTACTGCCGATAACAGGATTGGCTCTAATTGCGTTAATGTCAGCTAATGTGTTGTTTCTAAAGTTTGAAACCAAATAATCTCCCCATAGCGGAGAACCTGTGCTGGCTTTTATGGCGCGTATTTCACCATTGCTGAAGCAGGCAATTAAAATATCCATAGCGTCATCATAGGCCGGCGCGGCGCCGCCGACTAAAACAGTATCTTCGTTGGGAGCGGCATAGCGCCAAATTTCAGAACCGGAATTTTGTTCTAAAGCTATTAAAACATTTTCTATTGTTTGGGCAAAAACTTTATTTCCGCCGACAGTCGGTGCAATGCGGATTGGAGTTTTGTCATAAAACTTCCAAACAATTTTACCGTCATCGGCATTTAAAGCAAAAATGCCGCCGAATCCAGTGGTCGCAAAAATTTTTCCATTGTCATAAGCTATTCCCGCACCTTTTAAAACTGTCTTTTTATCATCGCGGATTTGTGGTTTTAAGCGTTTTTCCCATAGTTTTTCACCGCTTTTTTGCGTATATGCACTAACAACGGCATCGGCGTCAATGGCGAAAACTTTATTATCGGCAATAATCGGAGCGGCTATTAAATAGTCGCGTTTGGAGTTTCCATTTCCAAAGCTTTGTGACCAAATCTCTTTTAACTCGTCGTTGCTAGCAATATGCTCGGCATTGTGTTTGGAATTTCCGCCGGTTTGTGTCCATTCATAATTTTTTTGAGGAGCCGGCAGTGAAATTTTTATATCGCCTTTCATATAGTCTGCGGCAATAGTTTCAGGTTTATCCAATACAGGAATCCTTTGTCCGTCGATAACCAATTTTTCTTTGCCGCAACCGAATAAAATGATTGCCGAGGCAATAATCCAAGCCGTTTTTTTGCGTAACAACATTTCTATTTATTTCCTATAACACTGATAAAATATCTTTGATGCGGTTTTTCAAGTCATCCGGAGTGTCTTGGTTTTCAAGCAATGCATTGTAAATTTCTTTTGCTTGTTCGGTATTGCCGTCACGCAGCAAAATTGTGGCTAACATATCTTCGGCAACAGCATACCATGCATTATCTTTTGAGTTTGTAATCGGGCTAAGCAATTCGGACATTTCTTCAAAAGTTGCACTGTCCTGACGGTAAGAAGCAAGTTTGATTAATGCGGTGTCGCGCAACTGCTGTCTGCTGCTTTTATCATTGGCTATTTTTTCCAACAGAGCCAAAGCTTCTTTTTCGTTGTTTTGTTCTAAAAGAATGGTGGCTTTTTGCATTTCAGCTAATTCGGCATAAGTTCCCATTTTTTGATTGATAATCAGGTCGAGGGCTTCAAGACTGTCGTCAAATAATCCTTGGTTTTGCATGCTTAAAGCCACAGCATAGCCTTCAGTGCGGTTTTCGGCGCGTTTTATATACCAGCTTTTTATCGATTCGTAACTGACGGCTACCGTTAAAGAAACAATAACGATTAAAAGGACAAACAAACCGTATTTATCCCATAATTTTTTCATTGATTCATTTTTTAAATCTTCATCAACTTCACGGATAAAAGCATCTTGCATTGTATATTCTTCGTTTTTTTTCATCTGTTTACCTTCTGGTTAGTTTTTTATTTTTACTTATATAGCTTAATCACTGCGCTTATCAATCAAAATTTATCTCAAAATTTCGTGAATGAGAAATTTTTTAACCCAACGCAAATCTTCAAGAGGCATTTTGGTTCCGAAAGCAGCTATGCTATGTTGGGTGATAATGGCTAAATAATAACGATTGTTAACCGGATTGCTCATAATTTCTATTTCTTTGATATGATCGATTTCCACATCTTGATTTTTGCGGGATAGCAGCAAGAATTTATAAATCAGTATAATTCGGTTGTTCTTTATAACTATTTTTTCTCTGCGGAAAAGCCAAAGCAGGCAAAGTACCAAGA
>CAVIWQ010000060.1:0-8260 GCA_963646605.1 Bacteroidaceae bacterium | reverse complement strand
GAGAAATACATCAAGAAAGAATAAGAACTTTAAAACCTAAAAATAAAAAATATAATGCAACAGAGGTAAAATCGGGAATTAATATTCGCGGTGGATTAGCAAACAACGGAAATATGCTGCGAACAGATGTTTTTGTAAAGAAAAACAAAAAAGGTAAAGAGCAATTTTATTTGGTTCCTGTGTACCTGTCAGATATGGGGAAAGATCTTCCTGATAAAGCGATAGTTGCAAAAAAAAGTGAAGATGAATGGGTAAAGATTGATGATTCATATACCTTCAAATTCAGCTTGTTTTTAGATGATTTAGTTAAAGTTACTAAAGGGAAAGATATTACGTTTGGGTATTTTGACGGAACACATAGAAGTAATGGAACGATAACAATTGAAGCTCATGACAGATCATTTATTAAATCCGGCATAGGTGTAAAAACTTTGGATAAAATTCAAAAGTTTTCTGTTGATCCTTTAGGAAATATTACGGAAATTAAACAGGAAACCAGAGTTCCTCTGACAAATATCAAATCCAATGCGCAGCGATATCGAGAAAAACAAGCCAAAAAAGCAAAACAACAATTGCAAGGGAGTTAAAAAATGGGCTGGCGGATATTGCAAATTACAAAACCTTGTAAATTATCGGTTAAAAACCGCCAGCTTGTTTATGAATGTCTGGAATCTGATACTTTAAAACTGCCGTTAGAAGACATTTCAGTAATTATTTTGGAAAATAAGCAAATTTGTTTTAACAATACATTATTTTCAGAATTGGCAGAATATAATATTGTTTTGTTTTCGTGTGACAGCAGTCATTTACCATCGGGAGCATTTTTTCCTTATCATAATCATAGCCGCTATTCGGAAATAGCATGGCAGCAAGTGGAAAGCAGCGAACCGCTAAAAAAGCGCATTTGGCAGGAAATAGTAAAAGCAAAAATAAAAAATCAGGCAGCCGTGCTGAAGTGTTTGGAAAAGGATGGATATAAAAAGTTGATTGAAATTTCTAAACAGGTTCAATCCGGAGATGCTAAAAATGCAGAAGCTTATGCTGCTAATTTGTATTGGAAATATCTTTGGCCGAATTTTAATCGTAATGACGAGAGTGATATTCGTAATTCAGCCTTAAATTATGGCTACGCAATCATCAGAGGAGCTATGGCCAGAGCGGTGGTAGGAGCGGGAATGCTGCCTTGTTTTGGGATACACCATGCCAATAAATTAAACTCGTTTAATTTGGTTGATGATTTGATGGAACCGTTTCGCCCCTTTATTGATAATAAGGTCGCGATGATGAATTTAGATAATATCAAAGAACTCAATACCGATATTAAACAACAATTGGTAGCTGTTTTAACGCAAAACAGCATAATCAATGGTGAAGAAATAAGCCTTTTATATGGCTGTGAATTAGAGGCTGCATCGGTTGCAAAGTGCATAAAAAATAAAGCCGTTGGCGATCTGAAAATTCCGGTTTTAAATAATTTGCCACTTTTTGTGTGAGGTTGTGGATAAATGGCTGTCGGAGGTGAAAGATTTATGCGAATTATAATATTTTTTGACCTGCCGACACTGACAAAAACAGATCGACGTAATGCGAGTCGCTTTAGGAATTTCCTAGTAAAAGACGGGTATATAATGTTACAGTTATCTGTTTATTCACGAATTTGCAAAGGACAAGATGATGTGGATAAGCATGCAAAACGGCTTAAGTCATTGATTCCTAAGGAAGGAAGTGTTAGAATGTTAATTGTAACCGAGAAGCAATATGGTTCAATGGAAGTACTGGTTGGAACGCTGAAAAAAGAGGAAGAAATAGGTGAAAAACAGCTTTTATTACTCTGAAATTTTTGTTTTAATTCAAAATAACCTGTTGGAAAATCAACAGGTTATTTTGAATCTATTATAGCATATCTGATTTGGAAAGGAAGCTATAACTGTCATCTTGCTGTATTTTTTTACGAACTCATTATAGCATATCTGATTTGGAAAGGAAGCTATAACCATTGTTTGTATTTTTTTCATCTTTTACTTATTATAGCATATCTGATTTGGAAAGGAAGCTATAACAAATTATATAAGCTTATCAGGGTTTGTCGAATTATAGCATATCTGATTTGGAAAGGAAGCTATAACAATGGCAAAACAGCGGCGATTGGATGTTGTATTATAGCATATCTGATTTGGAAAGGAAGCTATAACTGCCATCTTGCCGTATTTTTCCTTAAATTTATTATAGCATATCTGATTTGGAAAGGAAGCTATAACATAATTTAAAGGGGAATATCCTGTTGATATATTATAGCATATCTGATTTGGAAAGGAAGCTATAACTTACGCGGCGAAAAGCACGATAAAAATTGGAAAGGAAGCTATAACCTTATTAGTGTTACAAATGACATTTCAGTATACGCAGCTAAACATTTTTCCGAATAATTTCGAAAAATATAAAATTGCTGAAATCGGGTTGATGTTAAGATGTTTTATTTCAGTTTTTCCCGCAAATATTTTGCCGTATAACTGCTTTTTGATTTAGCTACTTCTTCTGGTGTTCCTTGAGTAATAATCTTTCCGCCTCCGTCACCGCCTTCAGGTCCTAAATCAACAATATAATCGGCAACTTTAATAACATCGAGATTGTGTTCAATTACAACAACCGTATTGCCTTGTTCAACAAAAGTCTGAAGCACTTTCAGCAAACGATTTATGTCTTCAAAATGCAGACCGGTTGTCGGCTCGTCCAAAATGTACAAAGTTTTTCCGGTTGCTCGTTTTGAAAGTTCTTTTGATAGTTTTATACGTTGCGCTTCTCCACCCGATAAGGTTGTTGCAGCTTGTCCTAAGTGAATATATCCTAAACCGACTTTTTGTAAAAGTTCTAAACGGTTTTTAATTGCCGGAATGGCTGCAAAAAATTCATGCGCTTCATCGACGGTCATATCTAAAACATCGGCGATTGATTTACCTTTGTATTTTACTTCAAGTGTTTCTCTGTTAAAACGTTTGCCTTTGCAAACATCACAGGCAACATAAACATCAGGCAAAAAGTGCATTTCTATTTTGGTTACACCATCTCCCTGACAAGCTTCACATCGTCCTCCGGCAACATTAAACGAAAAACGTCCTGCCGTATAGCCGCGCGCCTTTGCTTCAGGCAATCCGGCAAACCATTCGCGAATATAAGTAAACAAACCTGTGTAAGTAGCCGGATTTGAACGCGGGGTGCGCCCGATTGGCGATTGATCTATATCAATAACTTTATCGATGTTTTCAATGCCGGTCAATTCATCATATTTTCCCGCCGGTTCACGGCTGCCGTTTAATTCTTTATTTATAGCTTTAAATAGGGTTTCCAGAATAAGAGAAGATTTACCGCCTCCGGAAACACCGGTAATGCAGGTAAATGTGCCAAGAGGAATATTTAAGTTTACATTTTTCAGGTTATGAGTTTTAGCGCCTTTAAGACTGATAAAAAGTCCATTTCCTTTACGCCGTTTGACAGGCACTGAAATTTCTTTTTGTCCGTTCAAATATTGTGCGGTCAAACTGTTTGGATTTTTCAAGACTTCGGCGACAGTGCCTTCGGCCATAACATTTCCGCCAAGCTCTCCGGCTCCGGGGCCCATATCAACCAAATAATCCGCGGCGCGTATGGCATCTTCGTCATGTTCGACAACAATGACTGTGTTGCCTATGTCACGTAATCGGTTTAAAGTGGCCAGCAGCCGATCATTATCTCTTTGATGCAGTCCGATTGACGGTTCATCTAACACATACATAACACCGGTTAAGCCCGAACCTATTTGCGATGCCAGACGGATACGTTGAGATTCTCCGCCGGACAAGGTTCCTGATTGTCTTGATAAAGTTAAATAATCCAGCCCGACATTATTTAAAAAATTCAGGCGCTCAATAATTTCTTTTAAGATTTTATGTGCTATCTCAGCTTTTTTAGGGGATAATTGTTTTTCAACTTCCGAAAACCATTTTAAGGCTTGCTTAATAGACATTTCAGAAACGTCCATAATGTCAAGACCGCAGACTTTAACGGCTAGTGCTTCGGGCTTCAGCCTTTTCCCTCCGCAAAACTCACAGGTGGCAGCAGATTGGTATTTTGAAAATTCTTCCCTTATCCAACTTGAATCTGTTTCTAAAAAACGGCGCTCCATATTGGGAATAACTCCTTCAAATGGTTTGTCCGTTGAAAATCTTGAATAGTACATCGGAACACATACATTTCCCGAACCATAAAGAATAATGTTTTTTGCGTGTTCAGGCAAATCTTTCCATGGTGTTTTGGCATCAATTTGCAAAAAATCACACAAAGATGTTATTGTTTGGCTGTAAAAAGATGATTTGCTGTTATCCCAAGGGGCAATAGCGCCCTGTGACAAGGAAAGATTTGTATTAGGAACGATTAAATCCGGATCCATATAAAGTTTAGCTCCGATACCGTCACAATGAGGACAGGCGCCGAAAGGATTATTAAAAGAAAAAAGCCGCGGCTCAATTTCTTCAATGGTGAATCCTGAAACCGGACACGCAAATTTAGAAGAAAAAGTCTGACGTTCACCGCTGGAAATATTTTCAACATAAAGAAGTCCATCGCTGAGTTTCAAGGCTGTTTCAATTGATTGAGCAATACGAGCTTCCAGACCTTCTTTGATAACCAATCTGTCAACCACAACTTCAATGTCATGCTTTTGATTTTTGTTGAGTTGCGGTGTTTCGTCCAAACTGTACAATTCTCCGTCGATTTTTATACGTTGAAAACCTTGTTGCTGCAAACTTTCAAATTCTTTTTTAAATTCGCCTTTTTTACCGCGTGCAATCGGCGCCGACAGAATGATTTTGCTGCCGGAAGGCAAAGCGGTTACGGCATCGGTCATTTGCGAAACTGTTTGAGATTCAATGGGCAATCCGGTTGCCGGAGAATAAGGGGTTCCGGCTCTTGCCCATAAAAGCCTCATATAATCATAGATTTCGGTAATTGTGCCGACAGTGGAGCGGGGATTGTGTGAAGTTGTTTTTTGTTCAATTGAAATTGC
Source organism: Bacteroidaceae bacterium (assembly GCA_963646605.1). Lineage (GTDB taxonomy): Bacteria > Pseudomonadota > Alphaproteobacteria > RF32 > CAG-239 > JAFUYI01. Next base: position 3,222 of record CAVIWQ010000060.1, on the reverse strand, counting down.
CGGCGAAAGTCCTTCAATTGAATCTACTTCCGGTTTTTTCATCAAATCCAAAAATTGACGCGCGTAAGCGGATAAACTTTCAACATAACGCCTCTGTCCTTCCGCATATATAGTATCAAAAGCCAATGAAGATTTTCCTGATCCCGAAAGTCCGGTTATAACCGTAAGTTTGTTTTTAGGGATTTTAATATCAACATTTTTCAGATTATGTTCTCGGGCACCTTTAATATCTATATATTCCATGGCTTTTCTCCTGAGCGAAAATATAGACATGACAGAACAATTTAGCAACAAAAAAAGTCAGAAACAGTCTAAAAAACCGTTTCTGACTTTAATTTTTTTCTGGCATTTCATCAATCTTCAGAAAGCAGCGTGATTACCAAATCAGGGGCCTGATGACAATCCACTTGCGGCTTGAAAGCAGCCATAATTTCTTTCTCGTCTTGATGTACAGGAACAAACTTTCCTTCAACTTCTTTAACTTCTGCCTGATTAATGGCAAAAATTTCATCAGGTTGAATAATCTCATCGTGCAGAATTTTGCAGTTGCGGTGTCTGAAACCAAAACACAAAGGAACGGTAATAATTAAATTTTTATCGCCTTCTTTGGTAACAATCCATTCAACAGTGCGAAAAATTGCTCCCCCGTCAACTTGAATATAACTTCTGAGCAATTGTGCGTGATAAGCCGATTTGTTCTCATCGCCTAAAGACCATCCGGCAGTCCATGCGACAGCGTTGGCCGATTTGTTGTGTATAAACATAGATAATAATTTTTAAAATATAATTTTATATTTTATTTTTGCAAAAAATGCGAATTTTGTCAACAGTAAAGCATATATGCTTGCTATTCATAGCAAAATTACTTATGCTACATACAATAAAATTCTAAAAAAGAAGACGATAATGAAAAACTATTGGAATAAACTTTTGTTTGGTGCGGCATTGCTGCTGCCTTTTCCGGCTGCAGCGGATGTTAATATTGCAATTATGACTCCGATGAGCGGGGACTTTAAATATTTCAGCGAAGAATTGATTGACGGCGCTAAAATTGCGGTGGACGAAATCAATAACCGCGGAGGACTTCAGGGAAAGAAAATAAATCTTATTCCCATTGACGATCCCTGTGATGATGCCTTGTCATTAAGCGCGGCGCAGATGATGGCTTTGAATAAATCTGCTGAAAGCAGAATGTATATGGTTTTGGGACCTTATTGTGATAATTCAGCCGATAAAATAGCCGATTTGCTGTCCAAAGCGAATATTTTGCAAATACATCCGGTCAGTATCAGTCAGGCCAGATACCAAATGCCTCATAGCAGCGTTATCCGCTTTACAGGTTTTAGAGAAGAGCAGGTAAAAGAGCTCGGGCGCTTTATTAATTCGCATTATCCGCAAAAAGTATTGGCGGTGGTCTATGACGGAAGCAATCCGGTAATGTCTTCAATGGTTGGAACAATCCGACAGGAATATGCCAAACCCGAAACTAACGGCACCTTGCTTTTGGCTGATTATGGTTTGCCGAGGAGCACAGTCGATTCTATCGTAAAACAAGTTACAGATGGACAGTCTAAGCTTGTTTATATTATGGGAAACAGCGAAAAAATATTAGAATTTGCCGAAAAATTGAAAAGTGCGGACAATGATTTGATTTTGTTTGCCGATAGGTATCAGCTGGATAAAAAATTTACAAAAAAAATAGGAAAACTTTCCGAAAATAGTTTCTTGCTTTCAATGCCGACATTAACGAACAATCCTAATTTTGCTTCAAGTTTGGTGCGTCTGCGTTTGTGGGGAATTGAGCCCAAAGGGCTTATGCCTTACGGTTATCTGTCAATAAAAATGTGGTCGGATATGGTTAAAAACGCAAAATCTTTCCATTATGGAAAGGTATTAAAACAACTAGACGGCAAAAATGTAAATACGGGCTGGGATACGGTTATTTACAGCAACGGCGTTCCAAATAAGTCGTTGCCGTATATTATTTATCGCATTCAAGACGGTGAATATGCACAGGTCTATTGATTTATTGACTATCAGCAGGATTTATCTATATTCAAAACAGTTTTAATTTTTTATAAATAAGGTGAAAACAAAATGGCTGGAAGTATTAACAAAGTAATTTTGGTGGGAAATCTCGGTGCCGATCCGAAAGTGAATATGACACAAAACGGCAGTAAAGTTGTTAATTTGAGTATTGCAACATCGGATAGCTGGAAAGATAAAGTTTCAGGTGAAAGAAAAGAGCGTACAGAATGGCACAGGGTTGTTGTTTTTAATCCTCAATTGGCTGATGTGGCCGAAAAATATTTGCGCAGAGGATCAAAAGTTTTTGTTGAAGGACAGCTGCAAACCCGCAAATGGGAAGATACCAACGGACAGGAAAGATATACCACGGAAGTTGTTTTGCAGAACTTTACCGGCAATTTGGTGATTTTGGACGGGCGCGGTGATGGAGCGTCTGCAGCAGGGGGAGATGTATTCTCCGGCTCGGCTTCAAGCGGTTGGGATGCAGCTCCGGCAGCTTCTCCTACTCTTGATGACGATATTCCTTTTTAGATTGAATATTAACTATAAGAAACTTTAACTATAAGAAACTCGGTTCAAAATCATCGGAAAGCAGTGTTTTTGAGCCGAGTTTTTTTATTATGCAGCTGATGGAGAAAAAGTCAGGAATCGCAAACAATTTTCTCTAATTTTATCAAAAAGTTGTTGATAACCGCGTTTTTGCTCTATTTTGAAAGCAAAAAAAAATAATTTTCCTCAAAACGGTTGATTTTGTTTGACTTGTAGCAAAAAAGATTATTAAATTTCGTTGTAGCGAGGGTGTTGCTCGCTTTTAGATTATAATTTAATTTTATATAGGGAGTCCCTTTCATGAATAAAAATGAACTTATTGCTAGCATTTCCAGTGCAACAGGTTTAACAAAAACTGATTCAGCTAAAGCTTTGGATGCCTTTATCACAGCTGTTACAAAATCTTTGAAAGCCGGTGAAGAAGTTCGTCTGGTTGGTTTTGGTACATTCGGCGTTTCTGAACGTGCTGCAACAACCGGCCGTAACCCACGTACAGGCGACACTATTAACATTCCTGCACGTAAAGTTGCTAAATTCAAACCGGGTAAAGCTTTGCAAGACACTGTTAATGAATAATAACAGAAATTAATAAAAAAAGGCGGATTTTAACCGCCTTTTTTTATATGAAAAATTTAAGAAAAATAT
>CAVIWQ010000059.1:7099-8304 GCA_963646605.1 Bacteroidaceae bacterium | reverse complement strand
GATAAAGAAAAGAGCATAAAAGAATTTGTAGAAAAGATAGATGCTACCAAAAAAGTCAATCCGAAAGACTTGTCATCGGATCAAGATTTAACGATAGCGATAATGAATTTAATCTCGATAGAAGAACATTTAATGTTTTCTGGAGCCAAGACAGGGAAGAATTCATATTATGATTTAATTGAGCAGGTAAGAGAAACCCGCAAGCAGTTAATGCAGAAAATCATTCCGGAATATGAGGGAGAAGTATGGTGCATATCCAAACATTTGCTTTCGGCGTCCATGCGTTTGATGGAAGTCGGAACCAAACAGCAAAGTCTGAAGCACAAAGAAGAGGCGTATAAACTGTTTGACCAGTCTTATGAACTTTATTGTCTGTTCTGGGGCTTGAATATGAAATTGTTGAATTTGGAAGATGTAAAATGGGTTGAAGACAGTTTTGAAGATGTTAAGCAGCTTAGCGCTCAATTGTCAGCGGCATCAAATTCCGAAGAAAAAGCCGAAGCGCCGGAACATGGAGAAAATGAAAGCGCTTTTTCTAAAATAAAAAGCTTTGTCCGCAAGGCTGTCGATTGTTGTATTGAATAGTCTGTTTTGTTTATTTACTTCCCGATATGGCAGAATAAAGCTATATCGGGTTTTTTATTAAAAATTAAGAATTATGCTGTACTCTAAGCAAAATTTTGTAAAAAAATAAGGAAGTCAAGATGCCTAAAGAAAATCATAAAAACAATAGTTCTGCTCAATCTCAAGAGGGAAAAGAAAATTGGTTCAGCAACCATTTGCACCAATTGGTGATAGGGATAAGTATTGTTTGGTGTGCGCTTGTGTTTGTTTATATTACTCAGGTTTTTGGCTGGCTCAACCTGTTTGCTTTGATGCCTGATGAATTCGGACTGTTTCTGGCTGGGGTTTCTTTGCCTCTGCCGGCTATTTGGTTGGTTATGTCTTTTATCGACAGAGAAAGCAATTTTAAAAAAGAAGCCAAATTTTTACGCGCCTATATGAATCAGCTGGTTTATCCGGAAGAGGGAAGCGCTGATACAGCCAAAGCAATGGCTGATGCGATTCGTTCACAAGTTGTTGAATTACAGGAAGTAACCAAGTTGGCTATGGAACAAACCGAAACTATTAAAAAAGAGCTTGGCGGGCGTGTCGATGATTTTGCAAATTTAGTGCAGGTTTTGGACAATTATTCTACAAAAAGC
>CAVIWQ010000059.1:0-7089 GCA_963646605.1 Bacteroidaceae bacterium | reverse complement strand
ACAAAAAGCATTGTCGAATTGACTAATGGTGTCAAAACTTTAACGCAAAGTTTTGATGGGGTAACAGACAGAGCTTTTCAAACAACTAAAGATTTGAACAGCTGTATGGGGGAATTTTCATCTGTTGCCGAGCATTTGCAAAATGATATAAGCGGTATTATTCAACAGCTAATCCCCGGTGTAAAAGAAATGAAAACTTCCGCCGACACTATTCGCGATGTTGCCGAAACTTCAACGCAGCGCATTTTGGAAGCTAATGAAAATCTTAAAAATTACAGCACGCTGTCTGAGGACAACTTTAATAAAGTGATTAATAAACTGCAAAGTCAGGGGCAGTATCTTGAAGATATTTCTGAAAAAGCAATCTCCGGCAGCCAAAACGTTGGTGAAAAAGTTAAAGCTATAACGCTTGATATTGACGAACTGCTTAAATCGCAAACTTTGCGTGTTGACGAATATGCGGCATCTTTAGATGAAAATATCCGTGAAATTTATAAAAAGTTTGCCGAACACGGCGAAGCCTTGGGAGGAGAAGTTGATAAAATTATTGCTCGTTCCAATGTTATTGAAGAAAGTATCTCCATTCAGGTTAATGAACTCAAAAATGTTGCCGAAGATATTACCGGAAGTTTGGATACAATAGAAACAACTCTTAATGCCCGCTTTAATACTTTGGACAGCCGCAGCGGCGATGCAGTAGAGAGTATCCAAAAAGTTGCAAATGCTTTTGAAGAAAATACAGAAAAATTACAGACTTCAGCTGAAGAAGCTGCTAAACAAACCGCAGCTTATGGCGATATGATAGAAGCGCAGCACGACCGTATCAAAAAACTTGTTTCCGGTGTTTATGATAACTTAAGCAGTTTGAACGGAAAATTGAGTGACAATTTTGATAGTGTTAAAACTTCTACCGAAGAAGTTATGTCGCAATTTTCGACATTGCGCGACGCTCTTGCCGAGCAGTCGGATAAACTTTCTGAAACCAGCAATTTTGCAGTTACTCAAAGTAAAGTTGCTGAAACTTCTTTGCAGCAGCAAAACAGACATATTAACAATTCTATTAGTAAAATTGAAGAAACAAAAGCAGAGCTTAAACGTCAAATTGATGAACTCTCGCACGCTTCCGATGTTATTGCCGTTGAGGCAACAGAAGCTGTTGAGCGCTTGAAAGATCAGCTGGCTGCTTCAATTCAAGCTTCAAATGATGTTGTCAGCCGCACTGACGAAATTAATGCCGGATTGGAACGCGGAGCAGCCCGCTTTGCAGAATCTGCCGAACAGACAATGGCAAAAGTTGCGGGATTCGGTGAAGCTGTTTCTACACAAAATGGAAAATTTGAATTATTGCTTGCTAATGTTGATGAAAAATCAGAACAAATATCAGAAGCTTTGGCCAGACATGCGGAAATGGTTGAACATGCCACTTCCGATGCCGGAATTGCTTTCAAAGATATTTTGTCAGCATTTGAAAGTCAGTCGACAGTGCTTAATTCTGTTGCCGAAAATACGGTTGGATATGTTTCGGATGTGGTTCAGGCATTGGATGAAAAAGCTGAAAATATCAATTTACTGTTCAAACATCAACAGGATGAACTTTTGGAAATCTGTGATAAAATTTCCGCTCATACCGATAAAGTAAGCGCTGCGTTGAAAGATCAAATATCTTCAATTGAAGCAAGCTCTGAAGACGTATTTGCAAAAATGTCAAATATGGAAGAAAGTATTGATAAAAGAGCTGCTGAAGCGGCCGATCGTTCGGCTCAGTCTGTCGAACGTCTGCACGAACTTGATCAAGCCATCGGCGAACGCAGTGAAAAATTGGAAAGCAGTATCGATGATATTTCTGGTAAAATGTCAAAGGTTGCCGGCGAATTTGCAATCAGCATTAATAACTTCAGCGGTGTTTTGAAAGATATGAAGAATAACAGCGATGCAACAACATCGACATTGCTGCTCAATGCTGATAAAATTAAAGCTGCCAACACCGGATTTAATAAAGATGTTAAAGAGTTTGTCGGTCAAATGAACGGACATCTTCATGGTATTGATGAAACCGCAGCCCGCTTAAAAGATCAGTCGGCAGAGGTTGAAAGCATTTTTGCCCGTAACAAAGAGGTTTTATCTGATGCAGCTAATAATGTGGTTGCTCAAACCCGCCTCGGCGAAGCATCTATGTCAAAGCAATATCAATATATGCAGGAAATAGCTGATGAAGTTACCAAACGTATGAAAGAGTTGGTAACGGCTATGGGCGGTGATATTGAAAGCTTGTATGAAAAAGCCGGAAAATTGTCTTATGATGTGAATGCTTTAGGCGACCGTTTATTGAAAGTTGGTGATGAAATTGAAAAGTCATCGCAATCATCAATTAAAAATATTGAAAAAGTCAATTTGTCACTTGGTCAATGTTCTGAAGACTTGTTCAGCGCCGCTAATAACGCTACAAGCAAAATGGATGAAGTCATCAACAAATATGAGCATTGTTTAGGAGGATTTAATACGGTTACCGCCGAAGCAAGCACCGGTGTGGTTGAAATCAGTGACATGATTGCTGCGCAAAATGAAAAAATGGTTCATATTTCTCAAGATACGCGGGCTTTGGTTGACTATTTTAACGGCATTTTGAACGACGCTTCAGACCATTTGGTCGAAAAAGCAAATTTTGCTCACGATAAAGTGATGAATTTGGGCGATGATTTGAAAAAATTGAGCCTGCAATTGGAAGATGCAACCAATCTAAGCTCGAAATATTTTGAAAAATCAGGAGATAAATTGCGTTCGACAATTATTGAAATTACTGCTAATGCTGAACGTATTTCAAATGAGCTCAAAGCTTCAGGCGAGGCCTTTATGGCACAATCCGCGCAATTGGGAGCCGAAACGGATGAAACTCTTAACAAAGTTAATGCCGTAATGTCTTCAATTCGCGGCAGCGTTGAAGATTTTAATGTCAAAGGCAATGAAATTGTTGTCAATACAGGAAACTTTAACGGTATTTTGCAAAAACAAATAGAATTGCTTGATATCGGCGCTAAACAAGCCAGCAAAGATTTGATGGATATTGAGAAAAAATATCGTGAAGCTAAAGTGGATACATTCCTCAAGAGTGCAGCAGGTATAATCGAAAAACTTGAAAATTTGGCTGTTGATATAAATGCTATTTTCAACTCAGAAGCACAAGAACGCTTATGGAAAAAATATTATGAAGGCGACACAGATGCTTTTGTACGCTATTTAGCAAAAAATATGACGCGTAAGCAAGTTATTGCTATTAAAGAAGAATTTGAGAAAAACAGTGAATTTCGAAAAATTGTTACTTCTTATATGAGCGAATTTGAAAACCTGATTAATAAAGCCCGCAGCTGCGAAAAATCAAGCGTTCTGCTGTCGGTGATTTCAGGCGCAGATATCGGAAAAATCTATTATATCATAGCTAGAGCATTGGATAAGCTCAATTGATATGCAGATACTGAATTTTGACAGTCAGGTTTTCTTAGCGCCGATGGCCGGTATTACCGATAAGCCGATGCGGCGCTTAGTTCATTCTTTCGGCGGCGGCAATATCGTTTCTGAAATGGTGGCCGTGAATGCGCTTGAGCGCAAAAATCCAAAAACTTTTCGTATTGCCGATGTTCGCGATGAGCCTTATCCGGTTGTAGTGCAATTGGTTGGCGGAGATGCCGGGCTTTTTGCCGACAGTGCTTGTCTTGCAGCCGAACTAGGGGCGTGCAGCATTGATATAAATATGGGGTGTCCGGTTAAAAAAATTGTCAACAATAATTCCGGCTCAGCATTAAGCCGTGATTTGCCGCTGGCATCATCGATTATTCGACAGGTTGTAAAATCCGTATCGCTGAAAGTGAGTGTGAAATTCCGTTTGGGGTGGGATCATGAACATATAAATGCCGTTGATTTTGCTAAAATGTGCGAAGACAGCGGGGCATCGTATATTACTCTGCATGGTCGCACCCGCAGTGATTTTTATTCGGGAGAGGCGGATTGGGATAAAATTGCCGAAGTGAAATCTGCAGTAAAAATTCCGGTTGTAGGTAACGGAGATGTTGTTGACGGCCCGTCTGCCCGCCGTATGCTGGAACATACAGGAGTTGACGCCGTAATGGTAGGACGGGCGGCTTTGGGAGCTCCTTGGATTATTTCGCAAATAGACACATATCTTAAAACAGGGCAGGAGGCTATGCCTTTGACGGCAGCAGAAATAAGAAAAATTTTGCTGCGCCATATTGCGGGATTGCGTGAATATTACGGTGACAGAACAGCTTTGGCTCTGTCGCGTAAATATGTATGCTGGTATTGCAAAGGTTTGTTCGATGCCAAACGTTTTCGTGAACAATACGTGAAATCAAATGATTTTGACAATGCCATAAATATAATAAACGACTATTTTTCAACTTTTGAAGAGGAGTAACTATGAAAATAATTGTTGGTGGAGCCAATGATATTACCCGTAGTATAGTCAGTTATTTAAGTTGCGGAAATAATGATATTATTGTCATTGACAAAGACGAAAAAAAGTTGAACGAAATTGCCGGTGAGTGGGATATTTTACCTATTTGCGGTTTGGTTTCTCACCCCGATGTTTTGAAAAAAGCCGAAGCTTCTTCGGCGGACTTATTAATTGCTGCAACTGAGAGCGATGAAGTCAATATGATAGCCTGTCAGGCTGCGCACACCTTATTTGATATTCCCCGCCGTATTGCCCGAATTGATGCGCGCGGCTATCTTAAAGCTTCGTGGGGAGATTTGTTTGTAGATGAGAGTTTACCGATTGATTTGGTCTTTTCTCCCGAATATGAAATAGCCAAAACGTTAATGAATATCGTTAAAGTTCCGGGGATGTCTGCAGTCTATCCATTGGCAAACAAAAAATTAAATCTGCTGTCATTCCGTATCACAAAAAAATCTCCGTTGGTTCAAATTCCACTGAATAGGTTGGAACGCGCTGCCCCCGGATTAAATATAATGATTGTTAATATTACCCGCGGCGGAAAAATAATTTTTCCAACCGGCGAAGATATGCTTCATGGCGGCGATGAAATTAATCTTTTGGTTGAAAACAGCAAAATAGAAGATGTGGTTCATCATTTTGGTTTGGAACACAAAGCTAATGAAAGGGTGGTTATTGTCGGCGGCAATAAAATAGCGCTTTATTTGGCGGAAAGATTGGAAGCTGATGACAATATCATCAGCAGCAAGGTTATAGACGATAATGTTCAGTCGGCGGCTGTTCTTGCAGAACAATTGGATAAAACGGTTGTTTTCAGCGGTTCAATAATGAGTGAAGCTATTTTGGAAGAAACCGGAATTGACGCGGCTGATGCTTTGGTCGCTGTTGATTTTGAGGATAAAGATAATTTGGTTGCTGCAATGGTTGCGAAAAAGAACGGAGTTGATAATACAATAGCATTGGTCACAGAACGCACAGCAAATACTCAGATTATCAATATCGGCGAAAATATTTTGGTTGACAGAACCTCTATTATGATGTCTTCAATCTTAAAAGAACTTCGCCGTTCCTCAATAAATCAGGCCTATTCTCTGGGAGCTGCGCTTGGCGAAATATGGGAAATAGTTATTGATGAAAATTCAACTCTTGTCAATTCATCTCTGCAGGAATTAAAACTTCCCGCTGATAGCAGAATTTGCGCTTTAATTCGTGATGATGAAGTTTATTTTAATTTCAGCGGTAAAATTTTTGAAGTTAAAGACCGCATAATCTTTTTCTGCTCTTCTGCTTCAATAAAAAAAGCAGAGAAAGTTTTTGTGTAGAACTGAAAATTCTTTACTATTTGCGAAAACTGCGCTAAAAATGTAATATATAATAATAAAAAATAAGGAAAAACAAATGACAAACACCAAAGTTCAAGATGATTTTTTAGGCGATATCCGTAAGAACGAAATTGCTGTGACTGTTTTTTTGATTAACGGTGTCAAATTACAAGGCGTTATCACCTGGTTTGACGAAGATTCAATTCTTCTGCGTCGCGATGGCCACACTCAGTTGATTTATAAACACGCCGTTTCAACGATTATGCCAAGTGCTGCAATTGATATTTCCGGTGATGAATAGCTTTGGCAGAAATTTTAAATAAAATTATCCATACGAGTGCCGGTATTATTTATCCGTATACGGGCGATACTGAAATTAATCCGGAAGAACGTCTTGCCGAAACCATTAGTTTGGGAGCGGCTATCAATTTGGATATAAAATACAGTGAAATTATCCGTTTACGGGCAATAAAGGCCGGAACATTTTTCGGTAGCGGCAATATTGAGCGTCTGGCAGCAATTTGCTGTGAAAAAGAAATAGAACTTTTGATAATTGACGCTTCTTTAACTCCGATTCAACAGCGAAACTTGGAAAAAGCGCTTAATCTTAAAATTATTGACCGTACAGCTTTGATACTTGAGATTTTCGGTGAAAGGGCGCAAACCAAAGAAGGAAGCCTGCAGGTTGAACTCGCTCATTTAACATATCAGCGCAGCCGTTTGGTTCGCAGCTGGACACACCTTGAACGTCAGCGAGGCGGCGCTGGTTTTTTAGGCGGCCCCGGTGAAACGCAAATAGAATTGGATCGCCGTATTATTGATGATAAAATCGTAAAAATCAAAAAAGCTCTGGAAAAAATCAAACAAACACGCGGATTGCAGCGTAATGCGCGTAAAAAAGTTCCATATCCGATTGTGGCTTTGGTTGGATATACCAATACAGGTAAATCAACATTGTTTAACCGTTTGACAAAGGCTGGTGTCTTTGCTGAAAATTTGCTTTTTGCCACTTTGGACACAACCATGCGGCGCTTATCTTTGCCTTCGGGAAGAGAGGCAATTTTATCTGATACGGTCGGTTTTATTTCAGATTTGCCGCATGAACTGATTATGGCTTTCCGTGCCACGCTGGAAGAAGTGCTGGAAGCAGACATTGTTATACAGGTTCTTGATGTGGCCAACCCAGCGGTCAAAACGCAAAGGCAGGATGTTTTGGAGGTATTGCACCATTTGGGCTTGGAACGAATTGAATATCAAAAAAATTATATAGAAGTTTATAATAAAATAGATATTGAAAACGTC
>CAVIWQ010000058.1:5601-8324 GCA_963646605.1 Bacteroidaceae bacterium | reverse complement strand
GATTATTACTGTGTGGATTTGTTTTGAGAACGGGTTTCTGTTGTTAAAAGTTTATTCGTACTGTATTTCTTATACTTGTTTTTATATTTTTTAATAACAACTGAGGGAACGGGACGTATATCAGGAATACCCCCTCTATAAACAAACCCGTGTTTTTTATGAGAAAATTAGAAAAAGTTTGGAGCTTCTTCGTTACAATGGCCGCTTTAGGAATCGTTGCTTTTTGGATTGCAGGTTTCAACGGCAGACTTGATATTGCCGGATATTGCTTCTTCGGAGCTGGTATTTCCGGTTTTATCGCTCTGATAGCCTTGGGCTTGCATAAGGTACGCGATTGCAATTCCGGTTATATGTAACAAGCCGAATTTATTCTTAAAAAAGAACCGCCTTTAAAAAGACGGCTCTTTTTTTTACAGCAAAACCAAATCTTGCTGAGGAATAATTTCGGCTATTATGTCACCTTGCCAAACAATATGGCTTGGATTTATAACATGAATAATTCCGTCTTCTTTTGCTAAGATAATTTCTGTGCAGGATATGTCGTCAGAAGGGTACAATCTGGCAATAACATCTCCTTGCTCAACAGTATCGCCTATTTCTTTTTCAAATTTGACCAAACCTGCAGAAGCTGCATATATTTTATTTCTTTTTTCAAAACGAAATACTTTGTTTTCATTTGCCTGTTGTGTTGTCAAAACTTCCAGTTTGCCTAACAAATTGATAATGGCGTTATAAACTTCATTGATTTTATGTTCGCAATACTCATCATGCCCACCGCATTCTATTGTAACATTAGGCACATGGTGTCGGTCGAGGCAGGCGTTAAAAGTTCCATATAACGCTGGAACAGAGGCGTCATCAGAATATTGGTTATATTTAAATCCGAGAGCTTTTATATAGGGAATATAGCTGTTGTCGGTATAGATAGCGAAAGGATTGCTGCTCTTTGAGGTGTGTAAATCAAGAGCAAAATCAGAATTTGATGCCAATTCGCATATTTTCCTACACAAAACGGAATTGGTATCTTGTTTGTTTGCATCTGTAAAACAACGGTTATAATCTTGCCCGTCCAGCAAGCTGAATTTTCCGAAAGTTGAATAATAAGTGCGCTGCAGCCATCCCAAGGGGTTGGCATAAGGCACAATGTGAATTTCGCCGGCGCATAAATTCTGCATAAGAAATTTATGAAGCTTATACAAAACCCATTGTGATGTTTCACCGCCGTGCAATCCCGATTGAATATAGATTTTTTTACCTTGTTTTTCGGCTTTGTAAATAAATTCGTTAAGCTTTAACTCAATTCCTCCGCCGATAGTGAGCAGATTGTGTTCTGTTTTTTTATATTCTGCCATTTTTCATTTTCCTCATCATAATATTGTTTTGTATCTGAGCAGGATTTTTATCCATACCAAATTGCCGATTATATTGCTCTCCAAAGATAGAGCCGTACAATCCGTCAGTTATGGGAAGCCAATCTTGATTGAGGCTGACTTTGCCGTTTTGAATTTGAAAGGGTGAAGAACCGTTTTGCGTTTTTCCTACAATTCTTAAAATTTGTGCGCCGCTCGGCACATCTTGTCCTTTGTGCAAACTAATTCCTGATAGTTTTAAATAAATGGTATCTTTCTTCAAATCAACACTGGGAGCCGAGGCATATTTTTGGGAAAAATCCCAATGCCATTGACCTTTGCTATCTTTTTTAACAGCATAAATCCCCGAAGTTAAATCAATTTGCGAAACAGCTTTTCCCGATTGTTTTCCCATCATTTTTATATAAAAACTTCCATCGCTTTGCAATGATTTCTCATACATTTGCCGCGAAACCTGCTGTAACCGATAAAACAATTGTTGCACTTTGGGTTGAGAGCAATCGGCGTAATTGGCAATAAAAGCCAGACGGTGTACACCGACTAAATCTGCATTTTCAGCATCTAAGCTGAGCTGTTCGGTCGGACCTTGCTGACGGTCATTTACTTCATTAATCCATATGTGGTTATCAGCGTCAATCATCAAATCAGCGCCGCAAAGACCTACTTTTCCGCATTTCCCCATCAAATGCCCTAATTTTTGTGCTATTTCGTAAATTTTATCATTGATTTCTTGAGGGAAATTATGCCCCAAAGCATTTCCTACACCGTTTGATGAACTTCCTGTCAAATTCTTATCGCCGACGGCTTTCAAGGTTCCGCGTGTTGCCAGTACAAGGATATTTTCATCAGTAATGCCTTTTTCTTGCCCTTTTGCCAATAAAATATCCAATGTCTTTTCTGAAAAAGGATTATCTTCAGAAGACAATTCACATTTTTCAACGCCTGATTGACCGTTTGCCTTTGTATTGCCGACAAACATGGAAACGTTTGAGCAATAACCATCGATAAATTTTGCAACCTTAACATGTCCTGTATGCTGAACAATGGTTTGGCAAAAATCATCATAATCTTTAACAATGCTGGTACCTTTTCCGCCGCCGCTTTCTACGTTTTCGGCACCGCAAGACTGAAGCACGACTTTGCCGCTTTGTCCTTTATAGCGTTCATAAAGTTCAAACATATCTTGCGATGACAGATTTTCACTGACTACAACTTCCGAAGGGATTAAACAATCTTCAAGTCCGGCTTCCTTCAAGACTTTGGCTAAATTTGTTTTTTCTTCAAAAAAAGATCTCAGATTTTGCTCGTTGGACAAAACGATATTTGCTTTTTTTATTCGCATATTGTTTGACC
>CAVIWQ010000058.1:0-5591 GCA_963646605.1 Bacteroidaceae bacterium | reverse complement strand
CGTAAAACCTCGTTCGGAATAGCCTTAACAATTTGATAGATTTCTTTCGGGGTTTCGCTGATTCCGGTTGTATCATACCCCGGACTGTATTGGCTGATACCTTCAAAAAGTTGTTGTTGAGGAGCACCACCGGCAATAACGGCTTTTCCTCCGCATTTAACCACATCTTGCAAAATTCCGCCGCGTTGAGGATAAAATGCAGGCATAACAAACAAAATTTCTTTTTGGGCTAAATCTTTTACTGTTTCTTCAAAAATATTTTGAGTTGCTTTATGCAGAAAGCTATACATTTTTTTACTTCTCTCATAGCGGTTGATAAAAACTTTTGTCTAAATAACATATCTGTAAAAAAATGTAAATATATTGTTGCATATTTATGCAAATATGCTAAATTTTATGCAAAGGAGAGAGTTATGGATATTAAAAATGCATTGTTATCTATTTTGAGCAGTCAAAAAATCTCAACTCAGGAAGAATTAGTCAAAGAGCTGCAAAAACAAGGTTTGCAGGTAAAACAGTCTACAATTTCAAGACAATTTAAAGCTCTCGGCGTTTATAAATCATTTGCGGACGGAAAAGTTTTTTATAAAGTTCCGGCGGCAGCAAGTGATAAAATAGGGCATTTTGTCAAATCGGTTGTGCATAATGAAGCATTGATTGTACTCAAAACCAATGACGGAGCAGCCAATTTAGTCGGAGATATGATTGATAAAATGGAGTTGCCGTCTGTTTTAGGAGTTATTGCCGGTGATAATACAATTTTCGTTACCACAACTTCAGTTTCATTATTGGAAGAAACCTGTAATATTTTAGAAGACAGACTTAAATAAGTTTATAAAAAATAAAGCTCCTTTGCAAAGGAGCTTTATTTTTTAGCAGACTATTTGTTATTGCTGCGGTTTTTCATATAATGTTCCAACCAGTGAATATTATACATTCCGTCGATAAAATCGGCTTGTGAAATAATTTCCTGCTGTAAAGGAATTGTTGTTGAAACGCCTTCGATAACAAATTCTTCTAAGGCACGGCGCATACGCATTAATGCGGAGTTGCGGGTTTGACCGTGAACAATTAGTTTTGCAATCATGCTGTCATAAAACGGCGGAATTGAATAGCCGGAATAAATTTCGGAATCAACGCGTACGCCAAGACCGCCGGGAGCATGCCATTCGGTAATTTTTCCGGGGCAGGGAGCAAATGTTTCCGGATTTTCAGCGTTTATGCGGCATTCAATAGCATGACCGTTAAAGTGAATATCTTTTTGCTCATATCCCAATGCAGCGCCGCTGGCTATGCGGATTTGTTCACGTACAATATCTATACCGCTGACAGCTTCGGTAACCGGATGTTCAACTTGCAAACGCGTATTCATTTCCAAGAAATAAAAACGTCCGTCTTCAAATAAAAATTCCAACGTTCCGGCGTTGAAGTATCCGATTTTAGCAATAGCTTTACGGACAATTTCACCGATTTCTTCGCGCTGTTCCTGATTCAATGCGGGAGAAGGACTCTCTTCAATCACTTTTTGGTTGTTACGTTGAATGGAGCAGTCGCGTTCGCCCAAATGAACAACATTGCCGTATTTGTCGGCTAAAATTTGCATTTCAATATGACGAGGCTTTTGCAGGTATTTTTCCATATAAACAATGTCGCTCGGAAAAGCGGCTTTAGCCTCGGCACGCGCCATCGTATAAGCTTCGGTAATATCATCATCGCTGTAAGCAACTTTCATACCTTTTCCGCCGCCGCCGTCTTTGGCTTTGATAATAACGGGATAGCCTATTTCATGCGCCCATTTTTTCGCATCTTCAACCGTGTCGAGAGAAGGCGAACCTGGGGTGACGGGAATTCCTGCTTCAATAGCAGCTTTACGCGCGGAAATTTTGTCGCCCATTTTACGCATTTGTGCGGCGGTCGGTCCAATAAAAGTAATTCCATGCGATTCTACCATTTCAGCAAAATCGGCATTTTCGGACAAGAAACCAAATCCAGGGTGGATTGCGTCAGCGCCCGTAATCAGAGCAGCTGAAATAATGGCCGATTTGTTCAAATAAGATTCGGACGATCTTGCCGGACCGATACAAACAGCTTCATCGGCCAAGCGGACGTGCATAGCATTGGCATCGGCTTCTGAGTGTACGGCAACGGTTCTGATACCCATTTCGCGGCAAGCGCGATGGATACGCAGAGCAACTTCGCCTCGGTTGGCTATTAAAACTTTTTCAAACATATTGTGTTCCTAGCGATAATTACTCAATAACAACAAGCGGTTCGCCATATTCGACAGGATCGCCGCTTTCAACCAAAATACGGGTTACTTTACCGGCTTTTGCCGCCTTAACCGGATTGAAAGTTTTCATAGCTTCAATCAAACAAACGGTGTCGCCTTCGCTGACGGTATCGCCGATTTTTACATAGTTGGCGGAATTGGGATCGCTTGAAAGGTAAACCACGCCTACCATCGGGGATTTGACGCATCCCGGCAATGACGCAAAATCAACATCAGCAGCAGGAGCGGCGGCAGGAGCTGCAGCCGGAGCTGAAACGGGAGCCTGAGCAACGGGAGCAGCTGCAACCGGTGTAGCAACTGTTTGAACGCCGCGTGATTTAATCAATGAAATGCGGCAGTTTTCGGTTTCATATTCCAACTCTGCAAGACCGTTTTTATCAAGAATTTCGGCCAATTTGCTGACAATTTTGGTATCAATAGGGTTTGACATTTAATTTCTCTCTATAAATTAATACTAGACGTTCAGTTTGTACTCCATTGAAATTGAGAAAACAACAAAAATATGCAAAAATTGCGTTTTTTTAACAGAAAAATGCAAAAAATCCATAAAAAATGTGCATTTTGGCGCCAAAAAGAAAAAATGATTATTTGTTATTAAAAATAGACAAAAAACAAAAACAATGCTATTCTATGCAATATTTATAAGGAGAAGGCGTATGCTTAAAAGTGAAGCTTTGGATTGTTTGCTTAATTTTGATGAAAACGATGATATGGATTTTTCTGAATGCTATAACGGATATAATCAAATGCAGAAAATAGTTGAAGAATATCCCGAGCTTTCAGGATATGTTTTATCAGCAGTTGTAAATTCTTCTTCAAAAAAAATTTTTTGTTCGGATTTGGCGCCGTCGGCTATGATGTTATTTAACAAAGCTTCGGCGCATGTGGCTTCTGATGAAACCGAACAGCAGTTTAAAAGACTTTTTGATAGAAATACGCGCTTTGCTTTGCAATGCGTTTCGGGATTGTTAAGAGAAAAACCAGAACTGTCGGAAACGGCTTTTAAGCAGATAACAAACGCTGCCGAAAAGGCTGACAGCAATAATGCGTATGCTTATGCGACGGCGCTTGTCGCAACAATCAATTCAGAAAAAGTCAGCCGCGCTTCCGAAATGCTGGACGAAGTTATGCAAAATCCGCAATTGTCTAAAAATTTATATGGTTCTCTTTATAAGATTTATACTCAACATCCGGAAATGGGGCAGCAGATTTTAAATTTGCTGGACAGTCCGCAGCATCTGACGTCAGAACAATACAGCTCTTTTTATAAAAATCTGTCGGCAATTGCAGCTAGAAACGCCGAAGCCGATGAAAACACTGCTTATATTGATTCTTTTCAGGATAAAGCCGTTGTTAACCGAATTTTCGGTTTGATGGAAAAACACATCGGAGATGAAGAACAAACATCAGAAAGTTTGGCGGCCGTATACAATGCTGCCGGACAAATGCTTACCGACTTTCCAAAACACAAAGATAGAATTGAAGGTTTTGTAAAAGAAGGGCTGAAACACCAAAAGAATAATGCCTATACTAATAAGGCCGCTTACAGAGTTTTGGGTGATTATGAAAAACTTTGCAGTAAAGTTTCATTTTATCGCCGCGGCAGTATAACCGAAACCAATCCGTATGGTTTATCAAAAGCTGAAGATGTTGGAGTAGGGCGTCCGTGTGTGTTGGTTTTTGGCGGAGATGGTGTTCGTACCGAAAAAGCCATAAACGGCTATTTGGGCGAAGTGTACAGACTGTTGAAAGATAACAGACTTGAAAAAAATGTTGATGTTTATGGTGTGGTTTATGATTTTGGCGATTATATGAACGCCAATTTTTCCCGCACGAAAATGATGGAAAATCATCATCGGCGGGTTCAGGTAAAAAAAGAGCTTTCTCCTGAAACTCTGCAGCCGAAATATATTAAAGATATTTTTGACAAGATGTTTTTGCCGCGCATTTCTGAAAACGGAAAAAAAATAGATGCTGTTGAAGCGGCGCGCAATATACGAAAATTGAATATAGTAGCCCATTGCCATGGAGCGTATACGGCTTTGATGCTGGAAGAAATGATGCAGAATAAAATGAAAGAATTGGGATATAATAAGCAGGAAAGCGAAAATATACAGCGCCAGTTGCTGGTTGTATCACAATCTCCATATTGCCCTTTGGGCGATTCAAAATCAACTTTTGTATCGTTTGCTTCTGCCATGGATACTGAAACTCAACATTATAATAATTTTGAAACGGCTCTTCAGGCCATTCGCAAAGAAGAAACGATTCCTTTCAGCTATTTTCCGGATAAAAGGGGAAATTTGTTTTTAGCCGGCACTATGGGAAGAGGGGAGGATGAACATAATTTTTGGGGCTTCAAACATAAAGAAAGTATGGATAAACAAGGACAAGCTTTGCTTTTGTTTGAACGCAAAGTGTTGTTAAACGGAGTCAAAAATTCTTTAACTCCTGAAAAAGGAATTCCCTCTGTTAGAGAGCTGGCAGTCGATGATCAGGTGAGTGCTGATTTATTTGCAAAGGCGGAAGAAAACGGAAAACATTTATACAATAAAATGTATGCATTATCAATGGCGGTGGCGCAATACAGAGCTAAAAACAGAGAGTGAGCATGTAAAAAATAAAAAACAGTATTGCTTTTATAAAGCAATACTGTTTTTTGTTAGTTAAACGGTTTTTTGTAAACGAATGTCGTATCAAAAGGAACGGAAGCACCACCATAATCTATGATGACCCTTACATCACAAAATTGATACAAGCAGCTATCTACAACAACAGTCCGATAGTTGGTTGGTTTGTTAACTTTAATAAGTTTCCAGCGTTTGGGCGAAATCTTTTTAGCCTGCAAAAAAGCATAGCTGCGAGGATCGTCCGGATGTTTGTCTTGGAACCTATTTTGAGCAAAGCCAACCATACAAATGCCAAACATCAGTATGACAATGGCGTAAGTCAATAATATCTTTTTCATAATAAATAATTTTTGTTCGTGTCAATGTACAAAATAATGAATTGTTTTTCAATATAAAAAATCATATTTTATTAAAAAATGCAAAAATATGTAAAATTATGCTGGACAATCAAAAAAATATCTATTATAAACACTTTCGTTATCGTTGCTCGGGTAGCTCAGTCGGTAGAGCAGAGGACTGAAAATCCTCGTGTCGGCGGTTCGATCCCGTCCCCGAGCACCATTCAAAGCCCTGATTCTTCAGGGCTAAAATTTTTTTAAACCATTAGAACCGCCGACATCGTGTCGGCTGGAGGAATAAAAACAGTTTGGGAAACTGTTTTTAGACGACAG
>CAVIWQ010000057.1:0-8406 GCA_963646605.1 Bacteroidaceae bacterium | reverse complement strand
GATAATACTTTGTTTTGTATATCTTTTTTGTTCAATTTTTTATAATTGACTACTAATCCTTCACTTACAATCTGCTCGATTGTCATACGCGGATTAAGAGAATTATATGGATCTTGAAAAACAATTTGAATATCTTTGCAGAAACTACGTCGATTTTTTAAGTTAAGTTCTTGTTTTTCAAAAATAACTTTTCCGGTATAAGCATTTAGCCCGATTAAAGACAACCCCAAAGTAGTTTTACCGGAGCCAGATTCACCAACAATCCCTAATGTTTGACCGGCATATATATCAAAAGATACATTATTTACGGCTTTAATTGTTTCTTTTATTTTTCCCCAGAAGGTTTTTTTGATTGGAAATTCAACAGACAGATTTTTAACGGATAATAATTCGTTTTTTGATTTTCTTTTATTTTCTTTCAAGATGTTGGCAGAATTTATTAATGTTTTTGTATAACTTTCTTTCGGCGTGTAAAAAATTTGTTTGACATTTCCTTGTTCAATAATTTTTCCCTCTTTCATAACTAAAACATTATCAGCGATTTTTTTTATCACCGATAAGTCATGACTGATAAAAATGATGGCCATTCCAAGTTTTTGCCGCAATTTCAACAACAAAGCAATAATTTGTTCTTGAACGGTAACATCTAATGCTGTGGTCGGTTCATCAGCAATTAAAAGCTGGGGATTATTAGCAATCGCCATTGCAATCATCACTCTTTGCCTTTGTCCGCCTGAAAGTTCAAAAGGATACGCATTAAGTCGTTTTTCTGCATTTTGAATACCAACTAATTTTAGCAAATTCAAGGCTTTGTCCAATGCTTCTTTACGTGATGATTTTTGGTGTAAAACAATGGTTTCGGCAATTTGCTGTCCTATTTTATGCAACGGATTGAGAGAAGACATTGGTTCCTGAAAAATAAAGCCGATTTTTCCTCCGCGAACAGAGCGCCACATTTTATCATCAGCCTTTGTCATCTCTTGCCCCAAGAGTTTTATAGAACTTTCGGGCATACAAGGAAAAAGCCCTAAAACAGACAATGAAGTTAAAGATTTTCCTGAACCGGATTCACCGACTATTCCTAAAATCTCTCCATTTTTTAAGTTGAAAGCAATGTCTTTTACCACCCGTTTTCCGCTTTCAACTTCTATATTGAGATTTTTAACTTCAAGTAAATTCATTGCCGTGCCTTTCTGCTATCAAGAGCATCACGCACGCCTTCTCCGATAAAAATCAGCAGAGTTAACAAAGTTGATAAAACTATAAATATGGAAATTCCAATCCACGGAGCTTGTAAATTATCTTTTCCCTGCCTTACCAAATCACCCAACGACGGATAATTCTGAGAAAGTCCTAAACCCAAAAAATCGAGCGCAGTCAAAGAAACAACAGCTTCTGAAATCAAAAAAGGAATAAACGTGATAGCCGAAACAAGTGCATTAGGAAGAATGTGCCGGTATATTATCCGCCAATTTCCAACTCCCAAGGCTCTGGCAGCTTTTACAAATTCAAAATTTCGAGTGCGCATAAATTCAGTCCGCACCATTCCCGTCAATGCCGTCCAAGAAAAAAACAGCAAAATTACCAACAAAGTCCAAAAACTCGGGACAAAAAGGCTGGCAACGATAATTAAAATAAAAAGCTGCGGCAAAGAATCCCATATTTCAATAAAACGCTGCATAATAATATCTGTTTTTCCTCCAAAATACCCCTGCACTGCGCCGGCAAATATTCCGATAAGCGATGATATAAACGTAAGGATAAATGCAAAAACAACAGAAAGCCTTACGCCATATAAAAGACGTGCCAAAACGTCTCTGCCTTCGTCATCTGTTCCCAGCCAATGACGAGAACTTGGAGCAGACGGCGTTGGAGTTTTTAACTCAAAATCAACCGTATTAAATGAAAAAGGAATTACGGGCATTATCAGCCAACCATTATTGCGGATATTATCGGCTATAAATTCATCTTTATAGTCTGCCGGTGTTGGAAAATCGCCTCCAAACTCCATATCAGTATAATTTTTGAAAATCGGAAAATATAGACTGTTATTATAATAAACCAACAAAGGTTTATCATTAGCAATAAATTCAGAGCAGAAACTCAAAAACATAATAAAAGCGAACAAAAGAGCCGACCAATAGGCTCTTTTGTTTTGTTTGAACGCTTTTATAATTCTATTGCTTAGCACTCAAATCCTCTTCAGATACAGGTTCTCTGCTCATTTTGGACAATGATTCTACTTTTGTTTCAGGAGCGACTTTTACTTCTCCTTTCATCATTTGGAGATTATCCAATTTTTTCTCTTCAAGCGGAGGCAGTTCATCGGCAGAATGTTTAATTACAATTTCTTCCGGAGGTAACCCTGTTGCTTTTTCAGGCAGATTTGCCAAACTTTGAAAGTTATTTTGATTCCACATTCTAAACCAATCAACATATTTTTGATAGGCTTGTTGAGCTGATGTGTTTGTGTAAGCCACAGAATTTAAATGGTCACGAATGGCTTGTTTGGTCGTTTTTGAAGAGCTGACGCCTTTAAATTCCTCGCATTTTTCACCATTGAATTGCTGGTTTATAATGTCGGGAATTGAACAAACCGATTTGTTGATGGTAAAACGATGTTGTTCAGGCGCATAAACGGCGGCAGTAGCCATTTGTCCGTTCAAAAAGTTTTTTACCAAAGTGGCATCTTTGTCGCCTAACAAGTCATCCATACCATTCAGCCCTTGAATAACAATGGTTGCATTGGCCAGTTCTCCTGATTTTTGCAGGTTTTGCATAAATTGACTCAATTTTCCGAACAAGCACATTGTTTGGCGAAAATAAGCATTGCGCTTTTCAATAACGCGATTCCGACCAACCCATGGCTGATTATTTTTCGGCAGCCAACTGTTTATGCTTTTTAATTTGCACATATCATCATAAACAAAAATATCTGACGGCATATCGAGGAAAACAAAATAAGCATTGTCGCCGCGATCTTGTTCGATATGTTTCATTACCAAATCCAATGTTTTGAGCGAATCAACCGCATAAATGTTTTTATAGCTCATTCCGGCAATAGGCGTAATATCAGGATTGTAAAAAGGTTTTAAACGGTTGTAGAGAGTTTCGCCTAAATATTCAAACCAATTAGTACTCTCCAGCCATTGCGCTATTAAAATTTCGGCTCTGTCAAATACCGAATACAATGGGCTGTCCAATACCGCAGGATTGGTTATTTTTGTAACGCAGCGGAACACATTGTTTTGATTGTTTTTACGGCAGAGATTGATACCATGTGATTGATAAGCACTGATGGCGTATCCGTCATTTTTCAAGCGGTCAATCATAGCACTGTTTTTTAAATAAGCTTCAAAATCACTGCGGTTCTTAAATTGCCAGTAGCTGTCTTTCATAACTTGAGTTTGCAAATTTTCAAGGTCATTTTCAGGAACAGCATAATTTAAACTGTCTGCGGCGTTGATGTAAGGGTTACGTCCGCCTACATAAGCATTCGGAAATAATTTGAAACCAAACTTTGCATAAAAACCGAGCATAACCGAACTTAATTGGTCACGATAAATTTTTCCGGCTTCATTATCTTCCAGTCCGGTGATATAGCCGTAAGCTGGTGCGTTAGGCAGCATAATATTTATAAATTTTTTGCCTTTTTCAGAACTGGTTGAAGCGCCGGCATTTTCTTCTATTTCAAATTCGGGTTTTTCATAATTTTGGTGCAACAAAACGGCTCCGAAAGCAAAAGCCGCCGCGCAGGCAAAGAAGAAACGAATTTTTTTATTGCTGAAAAACAATATGGCAAAAGCAATAAGCGCCAACCCCAATGAAATGTACGAAGCTGAATGTCCGGTTGTTAAAGTTGCCGAGCTGAAATTTGCAAATTGACTGAACATTGCTGTTCCGAACATATACATAATTCCGGCGGTTAATAGACTGAGCAGCAATACAAAGCCTGATAGACAAAAATAAATTACAGCCGTAACCGCTCCGATAATGATTAAAGATGTCATAATTTCAGGACGCAGCATTGGAAAAGCACTGTATATATTGCCAGCCCCCGATGAAGCGTATAGCACAAAATCAATAGCTAAAAGTGAAAAACCGATAATCGTAAAAAAGATTAAATTCAGCCAATAATATAAAAGCGTGTGTTTTTTTACTTTACGGCGTTTATAACGCGGTGCCGGCGGAGCTGAAACCGGAGCCGGTTCACGCGGAGCCGTTTTTTGTTCTTTATCTGAATCAAAACTGGGTTCTTGACGGTCAAAATAGTTCATATTTGCCCCTTTTGCTGTAAAAATTAAGAAAATTATAACCAATATAACAAAGATGATAATATTTTAAAGTAAAAAACCCCAAGATTGCACATAATCTTGGGGTTAATTTCAGCTTTTGGCCGATTATCTTGAGTAGAACTCGATAACCATATTCGGTTCCATCAATGTAGCATAAGGAACGTCATCAAACTTAGGAACAAAAGTATATTTTGCTTCCATTTTCTTGGTGTCTACTTCCAAATAAGAAGGAGCTTCATGCAAGTTTGATTCAATAGCAGCTACAACCATAGCCATTTGTTTTGCACTTTCTTTAACGGAAATAACATCACCGGCTTTAACCATATAAGAAGGAATGTTAACTCTTTTACCGTTAACCAAAATGTGACCGTGGTTAACAAACTGACGTGCAGCAAAAATTGTCGGAACGAATTTTGCTTTGTATACCAAATTGTCCAAACGAGATTCCAAAATACCAATCAAGTTTTCAGCAGCATCGCCTGTACGACGGATAGCTTCGGCATAATATTTTGCAAATTGTTTTTCAGAAACGTTACCATAATAGGTTTTCAATCTCTGTTTAGCTTGCAATTGTGTGCCATAGTCAGTCAGTTTCTTTTTTCTGGCACCATGCTGACCCGGACCATATTCACGTTTGAGCCAAGGGCTTTTCGGGTCGCCCCAGAGGTTGGCTTTAAGACTGCGGTTAGTCTTTTTCTTAGCTTTTACAATACTTTTCATTAAATTTTTTCCTTAAAATTTAGGTTTTACATTATTGTCCCGGTAGTTTTCGACTGCAATCAGCCGAAACGGGGCATAAAAGCCCACATTCCCAGAAGTGCTTGCACTTTAATATAAATAAAATCAAAAAGCAAGTATTATTTTGGTTGCTTTTCAACTTCATCAGGAGCGACAATTCCGCCCGAAATAATAAATTTCAACGCTTCTTCTACGCTCATATTCAAAAAGACAACATCTTTTGTCGGAACAAAAATAAGAAAACCTGAAGTTGGATTGGGAGTGGTCGGAATAAAAACATTAACCATATCTTGTTGCAAAACATCTTTTACTTCGCCCTCGGTATCAGTGCTCACCAGTCCCAATATCCAAATTCCTTTGCGGGGATATTCCAAAAGTACAACTTTTGAAAAAGCTGAAGTTGAATCAGACAAAAATGTTTCAAACACTTTCTTTAAAAGCGAATATACCGTTGAAATTAATGGAATTTTTTTTACAATCCAATCGCCGAGTCTGATAAAAAATTTACCGACAAAACCAGCCGCAAACATTCCAATTAAGGTCATAACGGCAATCAAAACGATAATTCCAAGCCCCGGAATGGTTACGGGTAAATCATTATAATATTCTTTCAGACGAGGCGGCAGCAATTTTCCAACACCGCCGTCAATCCACAAAATGACTTTATATGCCACATAAAAAGTCATTGCAACCGGTGCGGTTACCAAAATTCCGGTAAAAAAGTAAGCGCGCAATTTAGCACCGAGTTTCATAAAAACATGTTTTTCGCTTTTTATGACATTTTGGCGTATTTCTTTAATTCTTTCCGCCCGTTCCTGCACTTGTTTTGAATGTTTTTTTGACATCTACAACTCCATTGCGTCTTCAATAATAAATTGTGTTTGATTGCGTCCCTGCCAATTATCGCGGCGCAATACGCCGACTAAGTTAAAAGTTTTTCCGGCTCCGTTTAACAGAGCTTTGCCTAACTCATTGTCCACACAGCGAAAAGCCATGGATTTCAGACTTCCGCCGTTTAATGAGCTTAAAAAACAACGAATATGCCCTGCTCCCACTATGTCTGACTTTGTCAGCAATGCGTTGGCTAACATCAGACGAGGTTCCGAATTGCCGGCTCCGTAGGGTTCTAAACTTTCAAGCTGTGAAATAAAATCGGGAGTTGCTGCCGAAACATCAATACTTCCGTCGATTTCTAAAACCGGAGTTAAAGTCTGCCCCGCCAAACTGTTTTGAACATATTGTCCGGCAAATGCGCGAAATTCTTCAATTTTATCTTCTTTTAAAGAAAAACCGGCTGCCATAATATGTCCGCCGCCTTTGGTCAAAAGACCTTTTTCTTTGGCGGCCATAATCAAAGCGCCGACATCAACTCCCGAAACAGAGCGTGCCGAACCTTTGACTTCATCTGCTTCAACCGACATTACAAAAGACGGAAGATTGTAGCGTTCTTTCAGTTTGCCAGCCACAATACCGATAACCCCCTGATGCCAATCGTGCCCATAAACAAAAGCGATAGGATAATCCTGAGGTCTGCCTTCCAAAATTTCTATTGCCTGCAGCAAGACATAAGCTTCTATTTCCTTGCGCTGAGCATTATATCCGTCCAATTCGGCAGCCAATTTAGCTGACAAAAAAGCATCATGACAACACAAAAGTTTGTTGCCTAATGATGAATCGCCGACCCGACCGCCGGCATTGATACGAGGTCCTAAGACATATCCTAAATGATAGCTTGTCGGCGCTTCGTTTATGCCTGCCTTGTCAATCAACGCTCTCAATCCCAAATTGTGCCTTTGCGACATAATAGCTAACCCTTGCCGTACAAATGCGCGGTTAAGTCCCAACAAAGGAACCACATCGCAAACTGTTCCTAAAGCGACTAAGTCAAGCCATTGTTTTAAATCGGGTTCTTTATTGTTTTTATAAAAACCGCGGTTGCGCAGACATCTGTTTATGGCGACAATAGCCAAAAAAGCCACGCCGACCGCTGCCAGATATTTCAAATAAGGATAATCATCGCTTTCGTCCAAACGTTTGGGGTTTACCAGAGCATAAACATTGGGCAAACGCGTTTCGGCTTCATGATGGTCAAAAACAATTGCCGGCATTTTCAGCATTGCTGCATAGTCAAAAACTTCAAAGGCCGTTGTGCCGCAATCAACGGTCAGCAACAATTCAGCTCCTTCGGCGGCAAAAGCGTCTATTGCCTGAACACTTGGACCATAGCCCTCTTCCCGTTCAGGAATATGGATTAAAGGTTCAGCGCCGACACTTTCCAAAAATAAACGTAAAACCGATGATGAAGTTGCTCCGTCAACATCATAATCACCGATAATAGCTATTTTTTGTTTGGCAATAATTGCATCGGCAATTTTTTCCGCCGCTTTTTCCATATCCTTGAGAACATAAGGATCAGGCATAAGGTTTTGCAGTTTGGGATTCAAAAAAACAGGAATATCATCTATATTAATATGTCTGCCGATTAATATTTTAGCAATAAGAAACGGGAGATTGTATTTTTGCACAGTCATTTCAACCAAACGGTCATCAGGAGTCAAAAATTTCCAGATATTACCGCCCAGTGATTTTTTTGTTGAAAAATCAATCTCCACTTAAAACATTCCTTATTATAAAAAGCTAGTAGCTGATATAAATTTCAGCACGGCGGTTCAAACGTTCGCCTTCAGGCATAGCCTCGCTGAACAAAGGCTGGCTGTCGGACAAAGCTTCGATAACGATATTTTCTTTTTTAACACCGGCGCGGCGCAAAGCTTTAGCCACATTTTCAGCGCGCTGTAATGAAATTTTGAAATTAATCGTTTTGTGGGTGACAATATCCGTATCTTTGGTGCGGCTTGAAGAAAAACCATAAACACGGATTAAGGCGTCATGTTTCTTAGCCAAACGAGCAATTTTTGCAATTTCGGCATTATATGACGAACTGACTTCGGCACCACCGTCGGCAAATAAAATGTTACCGATTTGATAGTTTACGCTAGGTGCTGCTTTTGGAGCCTGTTGACGGATAACGGGAATATTTTTCTTTTTTGATTTAGCCACCGTCTCGGTCAATTTTTTAACCGGTTCTTTAGCTTTTTCAGCAGTTGCCGGTTTTGCGTCTTCTTTCAGTTCAGGCATAACCGGAACTTTGGCAACGGTTGTTGTGGTTTCGTTTTTATCATAGTTGGCATTTTTATGATCCGAAACAATAGTTTTTCCGGCAACCAACTGATGAACAGGCTGATAATGTTCAGTTTCTTCAGCCACAGGCTTTTTTGCGGGTTCTGAAGACGCGCAGGAAACGGCAAACAGGCAAACAGATGCCAAAGCGGCAAATTTGAAAGTATTCGACATAGATTTTATCCCTTTATGG
>CAVIWQ010000056.1:0-8682 GCA_963646605.1 Bacteroidaceae bacterium | reverse complement strand
GTTTTTTGTATGCTAAAAAATATGAAATCTTTTCAAAATAAGTTGGATTTAATTTTATAAAGTCACTTCATAAAATCTTAAACAACCAACACTTATTGACAAAATATGCCAAACAACTTATATTTCTTATAAATATTAATCATTAATCCATTATTGTATGAACAAGAGAAAATCTGTTTACGCCAAGAATCATCAAGAGAGATTCGGCGTAGAAAAGTGTACTAAAAACGATTCTGGCGCAGAGCTTTTTGCTAATATCGCCACTTTAGACGAGTTGCGCCGGTCTGCTGATTTACAACTAAAACTTTATCTAACCGGCAATCTGTCTTTAATACGCAATTTTTTTGAAGAAGGCGGCTGCTTCTTGCAAAAAGTGCAAAGACAGATAACCAATGATAATAACATAGAAATGTTGGATCTGTTTCTCCATTATTGGGAATATATTCCAACTGAACGCAGTTATATGATAAAACAAGCTTCTATGGAATTTATCGAACATTATCTGGCAGCCAGACCTCTTGGAACCCAAGGAGAAGATTTTGCGCGCAATGCACGTTTCCCTAAGGAATTTGTAGCCCGCTATGCACATCTTCTCAATGCAAAAGCCCAAGCTGTATGCCGTGGTTTTCGCAAAATTGAAGTAGAATAAACAAGCAAAAGACATCAGCCCAGCACTGATGTCTTTTTTTGTGTCAGTTAAATTATTTACCTTCCGCATGCAAATCAATATGACAATTTTTACAAAGCATAACACAGTTCTCAACTATTGTTTCTCCGCCATCGGCAAAAGCCTTTTTATGGTGTCCGTCAAGCTCTTTTAAAGAAAAATATTTATGGCAGCGAGCACATCGTTTCCCCTGATTTTCATAAGCCTGCTTTTGCTGCCTTTCGCTAAAGGCGCGGTGCCAAATCAAACTACGATCATTTGACAGACAATATTCATAAAAACCTTTTTTCTTCAAACCATCAGGCTCAACATCATACAAGCCGTACAGATAATCAAGTTTTTCCTCTATTTTGTTTCTATCATACACTTTATTATGATATTTATTGTAAAGGACACCCCAGTCACAACCTTTCATATCCGAACGATAAGTGCTGAAAGTGTTTTTAACCCAATCGATTACATTTTTAAAATAGTCAATTAAATCATCTGCATTTTCATCAAACCGATGTTTTCCCATATAATCTTTAATTTGCAAATATTCATTCGGTTCTTTGTCAATCCGCCAATTAAGCGCCAATTCCAATAATAACTGACGATTTGCTTTTTCTCCTAAATTTCCCATATCTCCCAAAGATTTATCCGCTGAAAGGCTTAATAATGTTTTTCTGTCATCATTATCATAATAAGAAATGTTTATAGCTTCATTATTGTTTTTCTTAGAAAAGAAATGTTTAACCAACGTTAACCACGGTCCCGTATAATTAGAATTCAATAATTCTTGATTTGTCATTTGTTTGCCGGCAATATTTATGGTGTGGAACCAATCTAATTTCTCATCATCAGTACCTTCACAAACATATATTTGCAGACAATAATCTAAGATTTGCTGTTGTCTTTCCACGGATAAACCTGCAAAGGTTTGAGTGTTTTTACCATTAAAATCAATTGCTATCGGATTGCCGAAACCATCATCATTGGTAATAAATTGGCAAATTGAAATCAGTCGCTGCTGCCCGTCAATAACCTCATAAGTTCCATCAGGATTTATGGCCCAATACATACTGTTCAGTGGCATATTATTATAAACAGAAAGCATAACTCTGTCTCTGTCATCTGGATTATAAACAAAAGCCCGTTGATAAGCCGGTCGCACATTCAGCCTTCCACCATAAGCAACAACGCCTTTTTCCCCGTTATCTTTATATCCATTAACCAGTTCTCGAATAGTGATATGGGGTTGAGTCGTTTTCATAGGCACCCCCATTACCCCAAAATAGTCCATAGGAATATCACTTACTTTATCTATATTTATGGCGTCATAATTGTCATAATGAGGATACATATCCTCATAACCATAATATTTTTTGCCGGTATGCAAAAACTCGCTTCTTTTACTGGTTTCAAGGTTGGTATACCATCTGGTCAGCCCTGTAACTTTTTTGGTTGGTTCGCCTTTATATATAAAATCACTTGGCGAATTATACCCTAACCAAACTTTATTGCTTTGCACTAAAGAAAAGACCTCTTTGTACGATAAAGCATTTTTATTGCCGATAATCAAAAACTTCTTTCTATATTTCATCAATTGCGCCACATATTCGCGAAACAGCGAAAAAGGCGGATTGGTAATAACAATATCTGCTTGCTTTAAGAGCTCTATACATTCAGAACTTCTAAAGTCGCCATTGCTATGCATTGGAATTTCAGCAATGTCTTCAAAACAAATAATACCGTCACCGGTGTTGTCTTTATCCAAAACATACATTATCGCAATTGCAATAAATTATTTTGTTCTTAAAATATTTGGCATAGTTAACCAGTTCTTTTTTGATATCTTCATAACCGGTATAAAATTCATCATCTTTATTCCCATCGGCAGCACGTAAATTTTTATTTCCCATCAGCCATTTTCCAATAAAAAATCGCCTTCGGTGTAAAAGGCGACTGGAAGCTGAAAACTACTCACAGGAATAGCGGGCATATTAATTTAAATTGGCATAAGCATACTCTTATCCCATATATAAACTTATTAGCCTCCTTCCAGTCATAAGACCAGAAGGAGTTTTACGCCAATGGTACTTGGCAACCTGTGATGAGGTTTTCAGTCCTCGGGGCAGACACCAACCTGCCTTAAAAATAATGTTAATTGATAAGAAATAAAAAGCAAGATAAAAATAAATATTACGCCTTATTCCACCCTTTTGCCGCTCTTGACCACAATCTGCTGTTATTACTATTGGGATAAACAACAATTCCGCCGATTGTCGGTTTTCGGCATCCGGTTATTTCCGGATTCGAAAAAGCAATATTTTGCAAACGGCAGCGCGCCATATCTGCAAAAATACGGGCTTCCATAAATTTTCCGTTATACCCAAATTCATCAGACCATTGAATTTTCGCTTGAGGATTTTTAATTTTTTCAAAAATTTCTTTATGACACGGCAAAACCTCAGCTTGCCCGCGCACCAAGTTTTTGAAATCATCGAAAATAAGCGGATTATTCCAACCGCCGCCAAACACCAAAAAATAATCCGGCGTTTTTACTGGAAAATATTTCATACTGTATGCCATTATATAAGCACTAAAAAATTCAGCTGTTCTCAATCTGTCTGCGAACGAAATATTTTTATCTTTCAGACTTTTGGGTAAAACATACCACGCCGGATCTGATGATTTGGGCGGATTTTTAAGAATAAAATTATCTCCATTATCCGTCAAAACACTATATTCAAAAAGATTAGCAAGCAGATCAAGTCTTATTTTTCCTTCTTTACCGTATTTTCCGTTAAAATCGCAGTTTTCATTCTTTTCGCTTTTAACCAACAAATCGGCAAAATGATTAAAAGGACCGCAGTCAAAGCCCAAAACTTTGTTTTCATAGACAACAGCAAGGTTTCCTGTATTGCCGCCGTTACAAAAAACAACCGGAAAAATATTTTTATTTTTCAAACCTTCGGCCAAATGAAAATTGTGCATAGGAGCTAAAGGCGCTCCTTCACCGCCGTTCATAATGTCATCGGATCTAAAATCAAAGACAACAGGAATCTGCGTTAATGTGCTTAACATCTGCCCGCTGCCGATTTGCAATGTATTGGGTTCTTGTTTCTTTCCGGCGATGGAAGGCGGAAAATGATAACAAGTTTGGCCATGAAAACCGATAGCCTTGATTTTTTTGTTTTCAATATGATTTATCGCCAACATTTCGTTAATTGTTTCTGCGACCAAATTTATATAAGCATTGTGCAAATTAAGAAAAAAAAGTTTATCACAGCTATATAGTTTTTCTATATCACCGCTGTTATCTTTCAATTTTTGTTTTAAAATACGAAAACCGTCAGCAATATTCTCAGGAATATTTTTTGAATAAGCACATATATCGGATATTTTTTTCTCATTAAAATTCGTTAGAACAACATCCACGGCATCCAATGAATTGCCGGTCATAACTCCAATACACAAAAAATCGTTTTCCATATTTTCCCTTTTGTTTTTTCAAAGTTTAGTCAGATTTTTTTATATTGACAATACAATATTTTACCCTTATAAAAAAGCTACAAAAAAACCGAGGACTCTGCTTTTGCGGAGCTTTAAATAACTATAATAAACCGGAGAAAAAACAATGAAACGTACTTATCAGCCTTCAAAAATCGTTAGAGCACGCCGTCACGGCTTCCGCGCCCGTATGGCAACTCAAGGCGGCCGCAAAGTTTTAGCAGCCCGCAGAGCAAGAGGACGTGCTAAATTATCTGCCTAACATATTGAGGCTTTAGGCAAATGCCTGCTTTTTCGTTACTAAAAAAACGCCGTGATTTTGTGAGAATAACAAAATCGGGTGAATCGGTTCCGACACATACCTTAGTTCTTCAGGCTGCTCCGAGCAAATCGGAACAATTGTTGGGTGAGGCAAGAATCGGTTATACCACAACAAAAAAAATCGGAAAAGCGCATGTCAGAAATCGTTGTCGTCGCAGACTTCGCGCTGCGGCGGCATTATTTTTTGCCGAACAGGCTTTGCCTGATTTCGATTATGTTATAATTGCAAGATACACAACAGCTGACGCCAAATTTTCAGCTATTTGCAAAGATCTTTGTTACGCGTTGAAAAAAATAAACCGCAAATTTTTTCCTCAGGAACCGGAAAATAATGAACAAAATAATCCGTCTGCCGTTTCTGCTGCTGATTAAATTTTATCAAAAAATAATTTCCCCTTTACTGCCGAATGTATGCCGATATCAACCGAGTTGCTCGCAATATATGATTGAAGCAATAGAAATTCACGGAGTTATAAAAGGAATTTATTTAGGAACAAAACGTATTCTTCGCTGTCACCCGTGGGGAGGAAGCGGCTACGACCCTGTTCCTCCGAAAGATAAACATAAAATTTGATAAAAACTTGCATTAGCCGCAAATACTGTTATATTCGTTACAAATTCAATAAAATCAATAGGGTTATATTTTCAAATGAAAGATGAACTAAAAAGTTTTTACACGGCCGTAATTTTATCACTGGCCATTGTTTTCATCAGCAACTATCTGTTTTTCAATAAAAAACAACCAGATATTCAAAATGAACAGCAAAACGCACCGGTACAAACTATTGAAAAAAATAAAGATGAGACCGAAGAAAATAAACCGGCTGTTTCTTTATCCGTAGACGACGCTTTGCAAATATCAAAACGCGTCAGCATAGAAAATGACGTTATAAAGGGTTCACTGCGTATTTCCGGTAACCGTATTGATAACTTATTGTTAAAAAAATACAAGCAAACCATAGAAAAAGACAGTAAAGATGTTGAGTTATTCGCGCCGGCAAAAACTGCCAACCCTTATTATGCCGAATTCGGATGGCTGGCAAACAACAAAAATATAAAAGTGCCGGATGCAGACACTCTTTGGACGGTAAAAGGAGAAAAACTTACCCCTCAGTCTCCTGTCGTTTTGGAGTGGAACAATGGCGAAGGTTTAACCTTTATCACAAAAATCTCTTTAGATAAGAACTATATGTTCAGCATTGATCAATCTGTTGAAAACAACACCGAGCAAACTATAACTCTCTTTCCTTATGGATTAATTGCCCGCTCGCAAGAAAAAGCACCGACAAGCAGTGTTGTCCACGAGGGACTTATCGGCGTATTTGACAAACAGCTTGAAGAAATCAAATATTCCGACCTTTCAAAAGAAAACAAAACTTTCAATGCTCAAAAAGGCTGGTTTGGTTTTACCGACCGTTATTGGTTATCGGCAATTACTTTCAATTCTGAAAAGCCTGTTAATATAAAATTCAGCCAAAACGGCTCTGTTTATCAAACGGACTTTGTAGGCGCACCTGTAACCATTGCTGCCGGAAGTGTTGGAAATACGCAGGAAATGCTGTATGCCGGTGCAAAAGAAATTAAACTTCTCGATAACTATACAGACAAATTGAATATTGAAAAATTTGACCTCGCCGTTGACTTTGGTTGGTATTACTTTTTAACCAAACCATTTTTCTATATATTGGATTATTTGTATAACCTTATCGGAAATATGGGCTGGGCTATTTTATTGTTTGCAGCTTTGCTTCGGCTGATTATGTTCCCAATTGCCAATAAATCGTATGAAAATATGGCAAAAATGAAAAATATTCAGCCTAAATTAAAAGAACTACAAGAAAAGTTTGCCGAAGATAAATTAAAGCTTCAACAGGAAACTATGCTTTTATACCAAAAAGAAAAAATTAATCCGGCTTCAGGCTGCTTGCCTATGTTTATACAAATTCCGGTGTTTTTCTCATTGTATAAAGTATTAAACATAGCTATTGAAATTCGTCAGGCGCCTTTTATCGGCTGGATTAAAGACCTTTCTGCTCCTGATCCTATGGTTCTTTCGGTATGGACGCATTTGCCAATACCTGGATTTTTGGATATTGGTTTATGGCCGATTGTTATGGGAATTACCATGTTTATTCAACAAAAAATGAGTCCCGCTCCGACTAATAAAGATCAAGCCCGCGCATTTGCTCTCTTGCCGCTCATTTTTACTTTTATGATGGGACATTTTGCCGCAGGTTTGGTAATATACTGGTCATTCAGCAACCTATTGTCGATTGTTCAACAAAGAGCCATTATTTTGAAAAACAAAGGATAATATTATGCAAACCGAAACCCCACGCTATACAACCGAAGAAATTACAAATGGTAAAAAACTTTTTACCGGTGAATGCAGTTTTATGCTCGGGGTTGCCGGTTTAAATCAGCTTCCGCCTGACAATGTTTTGGGGGAAATAGCTTTTGCCGGACGTTCAAACGTAGGAAAATCAAGTTTAATTAACGCTTTAACCGGACGCAAAACTTTGGCAAAAACCTCAAACACTCCTGGGCGCACACAGCAATTAAACTATTTTAATCTGGCAAATAAACTGTACATAGTTGATATGCCGGGGTATGGTTTTGCACAAGCCCCCGATGCAATGGTTAAAAAATGGCAAAAAATGATTTTTGCATATCTTCAAGGCCGCGTTAACCTCAAAAGAGTGTTTTTATTGATTGATTCCCGTCATGGTATAAAAAAAGTCGACAAAGAAATTATGGAAATGCTCGACAAAGCTGCGGTTAACTATCAAATAATTTTAACAAAATCCGATAAAATATCAGCTGTTGAATTGGCAAAAACTATCACTGAAACCAACAAAATCTTAAAAGACCATGCAGCTGCCCATATTGACATCATAACAACCAGTTCCGAAAAAGGGCGTGGCATAGATGAATTGCGCGCAGAAATAGCACGTTTGGCTGATTAATTTTTAGACAAAATCATTGTTTATTATCCAAAATTTTGTTAATATAATCCTATAAAAAACCTTTACAACTTTAAACAAAGGAAAAACAATGGATAAAAATGACGAGAATAAACGCGGTATGGTAATAATGGATATTGACGGCGTGATAAACAGTTTTTCGAATCGCCGCTTTTATCTCTCATTTGTTTATAAAAGTATCAAAAATCTCTCAAAAATCCACGGTCGACGCGCATTAATGCAGCAACTTCCGCAACTTCGTAAAGCCGGAGGTCCGAATGCACTGTTTTGCTTTATCAGAAATTATTGCGGTGATGAAAAGACATTTAATCAATATAACAAAAAATTGGTTAACGACTTAAATTTTGATTTAATTTCTCCCGACCCGTCTTTACGCTCTTTCATGAAAAGATTGAACAAACACGGTGATATTATTGTTCGCAGCGATGGATTAAGTTCAATTGCCGGAGCAGTATGGCAGCGGGTTATGGAAAACAAACCTTCTGCCGAAATAAAAAAAGACATTCTTAAATCGGAAAAACTTCCTTCCTATACCGAAACTTCGTTTGAAGGCAAAAAAATATCTTTCAGCGGCATAGAAGACAATAACCTGAAATTAAAAACCGATATTGAAAGCTGGAAGACTTTTGCGCAAAAATATGACTTGGATATAAAAAAATCGGTTTTAATTGACGACAGCCGCAGCAATGTCAGAATCGGAAAAGCTTTGGGTATGACTACTGTACGTATCAGCAAACTTGACAGCTTTTTACAAGGAACGCCTTTTAAAAACATAATGGCACGCAGTTTATCCGATATTTTAGGTACTAGAATGTCTGAAACCCTGAAACATTGCCAAATTGCATACGGTGACAAAGTGGATGTTAAAACTTTGTTTAAAACATTACTGGAAAAAACTTCCGCTTTTAATCCAAAATTTTTACGGCGCAATTATGAAGGAAGATAAAAAATAGGTATAAAAAAAACAGCCTCTCAGGGCTGTTTTTTTTAATTGGCGCACTCGGCGGGATTCGAACTCACAACCTTCTGATCCGTAGTCAGATGCTCTATCCAATTGAGCTACGAGTGCAATATTTGCGTTACGGATACTTTAATACATTCTTTTATTTTTTTTTGCAAGCAAAATTTAAACAAATTTAATTTTTTTCTGCTATTTTCTTTTCTTGAGCTTATTTTGTTACGTTTTACAGCAAAATTGTCTTTACAATAATATATAAA
>CAVIWQ010000055.1:0-9314 GCA_963646605.1 Bacteroidaceae bacterium | reverse complement strand
TGCCATAACCATTCTCCTTGCAATGTTCCAATGCGCGTATAGTAAAGCAATATTTTTTACGAGTCTAGTTTTTTCTTTTACTGTTACTTTTTGTTAAAGATATTAGATTATATTATTGAAAATAAAAGGGTAAAAGTATGAAATGCCGATTTTGGACATATGTAGCGTTTGTTTTTTTGTGTTGCACCGAGGTTAAAGCCGTGGCGCCGGCGGATTTTGCCGATCGTTTTAAAATTGATTTAAATGAAAAACTGCCGAAAATAGAAGAACTGCGCAAACAATTTCGTCCGGCTCCTGTTTATGACCGAAAGTTTGATTATTATTGGAAAATAGGCAATAAATTTGATCGTCCTTTTGCAGCAACAATAAAAAAATACGGAATGCGCAGCAAAAGACTGAAATGGGACGGAGAAGATGATTTGCTTGAAATGATTAAAAGCCTGCCGCCGCAAACTTATGAATATATCGGCCCTTATTTACATACTGTTCCGGGGATATCGGAAAAAATTTTGAATATGCCGGGGATAAAAGAAACAAAAAATAAATTTCCCAGCCGTATAGCGCCGCAAGTTGCAGATATTGAAAATATTGAAATGCTGTCTCCTGCTTTTTATTTTTTGCTAATGCCTGAAGCGTGGCCTGAAAATTTTTCAATGGATGAACTCGAGATTCCTCAAAAACTGCCGGAGCCGGCAAACAAATATCGTCCGAAAATGCTGGACAGCATAGCAAAAGCTATTCGACCTGAAGATTATGCTCCGGGGGCATCTGTGGAAAGTCCGCTGTCATCGCGTTTGAGAACGATATCTCCGGATGAAAATTCTCCTCTGACCACAGCGGATATTTCAGCTTTTATAGCCACATTGGACGAACTTAAATTTTTTGATAAAGATTTGCAAGCGCAGATGCGCCTTATAGAAGCAGGAAACTTGCTTGACCGTTGGGAAGAAGCACAGGGAAAAGGCGCAGTGGTTCCAATGCTGAAAGATTTGGTGTCGCCTTGCTCAAGGTTTGTGCAAAAAGCCCGATTGGCCGGATTGAATCGCGATTTTGCCGGAATTGTTGCTAAACAAGGGTTTAGTGAAAATGAATGGGCATATACATGCGACAAAACGGTTAAGGCGTATCGACTGTTGAATATGAGCCAAATCGAGTTGCAAACGATATTGCTTTATCGCAAAAATACTTATGGTGATATGTTAAATTCTTTTGATTATAAAACCGCTCCTTTTGTTGCTGCCACCATGCAGGCCATGGTTGAAAGGTATAAGGCTCCTTTGCAGGATATGCTTGAAGTTAAGAAAAATTATAAACAAATAGAAAAAGCTTTGCGCGATGGCGGCGGGCGAATCGCAGGACAGACAATTTATATGAACTAAAAACAAATAATTAGCTCTTTTTTTGTATGGTTTTTCTTGCCGAATTTTAAAAACAGGAATATATTTGCCGGTAAAATGGTTTTAACTACAAAGAAAAGGTATAAAAATGGCAAGAGTTACAGTTGAAGACTGCATTGATAAAATTCCAAACCGTTATGATTTGGTTATGATTTCAACCCAACGCGCTAAAGATATTTCTTCCGGCGCACCGATTATGGTTTCTCGCGACAACGATAAAAATCCGGTGGTTGCTTTGCGCGAAATAGCAGAAGAAAAAGTTAATATTGAAGATTTGCAAAAGTCTTTGGTAATGGGCTTGCAAAAATATGTTGAAGTTGAAGAACCCGAAGAAGAAGAAATGGAAATTATGGCTGCTGAAAAAGAACTTTCGGGACTTGATGAACAATTTTCAGGGTTGCTGCTTGATAATGAAATGGCCGACAATATGCAGGTTCACGGCAGTGATGATGATATTGATTTTGACGCATCAATGGATGATGACAGCGATGTTGCCGATGATGATCTGGGCGAAGACGATGATTTAGGTTTCGGCGATGGCGCAGATATGGGCGCTGATGACGATATGGGTGATTTTGACGAATAATATTTTGAAAGCTGGCTGCGGATGCTGCGACAATATGAATTAGTGGAATTAGTTAAATCTTATGACCCTGATGCCGATGAAGACGCATTGAACCGCGCCTATGTGTTTGCTATGAAAAAACACGGCGCCCAATTGCGTGCTTCAGGCGATCCCTATTATTCTCATCCGGTTGAAGTGGCCGGCATTTTAACAAAATTTAAGCTCGACTGCAATTCGGTTATTGCCGGTTTGCTGCATGATACGGTTGAAGATACAGACACAACCATTGAAGAAGTTCGTTCATTATTTGGTGATCAAGTGGCAATGCTGGTTGATGGTTTGACCAAATTGGCAATGATTGAGCAAAAATCGGTTTATACCAAACAGGCTGAAAATTTTCGTAAATTGCTTTTGGCGATGTCCGAAGATATCAGAGTTTTACTGATAAAATTGGCTGACCGTCTGCACAATATGCGCACTTTGCATTTTCTCAAACCAGAAAAGCGCTCGCGCATTGCCCGCGAAACGCTTGATATTTATGCTCCTTTGGCCGAACGTATCGGTATGGAAGAAGTTAAAAGCGAGCTGCAGGAACTGGCATTCCGTGAATTGTACAAAGACGCTCATGATTCAATTGTTGCTCGTTTGAACTTTTTACGTGAACAGGGAAGCAATATTGTTCCGAAAATTATTGAAGCCTTAAAAAAAGATATGGATGAAAACGGCGTTCAATGCGTGGTTACCGGACGTGAAAAAACTCCGTATTCCATTTGGCGCAAAATGCAGCAAAAAAATGCCTCTTTCGAACAATTGTCCGATATTATGGCTTTTCGCATTTGCGTGCCGGATATTGCGTCCTGTTATCAGGCTTTGGGCATTGTTCACAGCAAATATCATATGGTTCCGCGCCGTTTTAAGGATTATATATCAACTCCGAAACCCAATGGCTACCAATCAATTCATACCGGTGTTATCGGACCGGAAAATACTCGTATTGAAATACAAATCCGCACTTTTGAAATGCACGAAATAGCCGAAAAAGGCGTGGCGGCTCACTGGGCATATAAACAAGGGCAAAAGGCAGAAGGCAAAAATTTCCGTTGGGTTAGAGAATTGCTGGAGATTCTTGATCAAGCTTCAAATCCCGAAGAATTTTTGGAAAACACAAAACTTGAGATGTATAATGATCAAGTTTTTTGCTTTACTCCAAAAGGCGATTTAATCGGTTTGCCGGTTAATTCAACGCCGGTTGATTTTGCGTATGCTGTTCACTCTTCTGTTGGCGATACATGCGTAGGCGCAAAAATCAACGGTGAAATCCGTCCTTTGAGAACTATTTTGCAAAACGGCGATCAGGTCGAAGTTTTGACTTCCAAAGCACAGCACCCGTCAACGGAGTGGGAGCGTTTTGTAGTTACAGGAAAAGCCAAGGCTGCAATCAGACGTTATGTCCGCGCCAATAAACGCGATCAGTTTATTGTGCTGGGACAGGAGATTCTCGAAAAGCTGTTTAAAGGCGAAAAGCTAGAATTTTCGGAAAAAGGTTTAGTTAATGTTTTGCCGAATTTTGAAGCTGAGTCAATTAATGATTTGTATGCTAAAGTCGGCGAGGGGCTGGTAACAGGCTGGGATGTTATGAAGGCAGTTTATCCGGCTTATAAACAGTCCAAGTTGGAAAAAGTTGTTCAGGCCATTAAGGTTCCTGCTTTCAAGAAACTGAAGAAAAAAGAGCAGTCTCCATTACCGATTGAAGGCCTTATTCCAGGGATGGCTATGCATTTTGCCGGTTGCTGCCACCCGCTTCCGGGGGATAGAATTGTCGGTATTGTTACCACCGGAAAAGGAGTTGCCGTACATACGATGGACTGTAAAACTCTTGAAAAATTTGCCAATGAACCGGAAAGATGGCTGGATATTTCGTGGGGAAAAACTGAAAGCACCGAAATGCATACCGGACGTTTGAAATTGATGTTGTCAAATGAACCCGGAAGTTTGGGCGAGATTTCGAATATTTTAGCCAGATT
Organism: Bacteroidaceae bacterium; assembly: GCA_963646605.1. Lineage (GTDB taxonomy): Bacteria > Pseudomonadota > Alphaproteobacteria > RF32 > CAG-239 > JAFUYI01. The sequence goes on along the minus strand of CAVIWQ010000055.1, from coordinate 5,328 downwards.
TAATACCAATATTGCAAATTTAAATATTGTTTATCGTACAATCAGCTATTTTGAAATTATTCTCGATGTTGAAGTCAAAAATGTTGATCAATTAAATGAAGTTATTGCAGCGTTAAAAGCTTCTAAAGTCGTCAGCTATGTTGCAAGGTCAAATTAAGGTAAAAGTTTGTTTTGCGGATTTTAGTTAAATGATAGCAGGTTTGGGAAGCGATATATGTAATATTGAAAGAATTGCCGATAGTTGCCGGCGCTTCGGTGAACGCTTTTTGAAACGGTGTTACGGCAACAATGAAAAACGGGAATTGCCGCCGAAGAATAGTGAAAAAAAATATTATGCGTCATTAGCCAAAAGATTTGCCGCCAAAGAGGCTTTCAGCAAAGCTTTGGGAACAGGGTTTAATTACGGCTTATCTTGGGCAGAAATTGAGCTTTTACACAATGAAAACGGCAAACCTTATATATGTTTGTCGGGAAAGGCCGCCGAAATGGCCGAAGAACGAAAAATTAAAAATATATTGGTCAGTTTGTCAGATGATTATCCTTTTGCGCAAGCTGTTGTAATTTTAGAAGTTTGAATGGAGATACCGAAATGGAAGAAAAAGAAAATTTGTCAGATACGGTTAAGACAATTGTTTATGCAATTGTTATTGCTGTGTTTATTCGCAGCTTTTTGTTTGAGCCGTTTAAAATTCCTTCCGGTTCCATGTACCCGAATTTGTATGTCGGTGATTTTTTGTTTGTTTCAAAATATACTTATGGTTATTCGAAACATTCATTTCCTTTCAGCATTCCTTTGTTTTCGGGACGTATTTGGGCAGATGAGCCCAAAGTCGGCGATGTTGTGGTGTTTAAATATCCGCAGGATAACAGCACAGATTTTATCAAAAGAATTATAGGGCTCCCCGGAGATAAAATAAAGCTTGAAAAAGGCCGTTTGTTTATTAACGGTATTGAACAGCCCCGTACTGAAAAAGAAAATTTTGTGATACGCAATAACTTTGGTTATGCAGAGCGTTATCATCAATATGAAGAAACTTTGCCAAACGGTTTGAAACATACTATTTTGGAAATTTCGGACCATGAAAACGATGATAATTTTGCAGAAGTAACTGTTCCGGAAGGTAATTATTTCGTTATGGGTGACAATCGCGATCGCTCAGATGACAGCCGTATTCATGTCGGTTTTGTCCCGTTTGAAAACTTAGTTGGAAAAGCGCGCGTTTTGTTCTTTTCTTATGATCCTCAAGAAGGCGCATGGTACAAACCATGGACATGGGGCAAAAAAATCCGTTGGCGCCGTTTGTTCAGTAAAATAGCATAAGAGAAAGAAAATGGAAAATATTGAAGATATTTTAGGCTATAAATTTAATAATAAACATTTGCTGCAGCAGGCGTTGACCCACACCAGTATTACGCCGCATCTGGCTGAAAATTATGAACGTCTGGAATTTTTGGGCGATAGGGTTTTGGGGGTATCGGTTGCGGAAATGCTTTACCGTTTGTTTCCGTCTGAGCCGGAAGGAAGTTTATCACAGCGTTTTGTGGCTTTGGTGTGCAAAGAAACCGTTGCCGAAATAGCTTTAGAGCTGCGTTTGGATCATTTTATTCATGCTGAAGGAATTGATGTCCGTAATAATGAAAATGTTTTGTGTGATGTGGGCGAAGCTGTTATCGGTGCTATTTTTCTTGATGCCGGAAGCGTTGCGGCAATAGATTTTGTTCAAAAACATTGGGGACCGTTAATTAACACGCATACTACGCCTCCGAAAGACGCAAAAACGACTTTACAGGAATTTGCTCATGGACATGGTTGGGAAACTCCACGTTACACCGAAATCGGGCGTGAAGGAAGCGAGCATGATCCGCTTTTTCTGATGAAAGTAAATATAAAAGACCATGGTGAAGCGTCCGGACAGGGACATAATAAAAAAGCAGCTGAACAAAGCGCAGCTGAAAATTTGTTAAAACAATTGGGAGTAAAGCATGGTCATCGAAAATAATTGTCCGACCCGCTGCGGGTTTGTTACGTTAATCGGTGCGCCGAATGCCGGAAAATCTACAATTACCAACGACTTTGCCGGATCTAAAGTTTCTATTGTAACGCCCAAAGCGCAAACAACGCGTACAACCGTTAAAGGTATAGGAATTTATGGAAATACACAGATTATTTTTCAGGATACCCCTGGAATTTTTAATCCTAAAAGGCGTTTAGACCGCTCTATGGTTGCTTCGGCTTGGACTGGTGCGAAAGATGGTGATATTTTAGTATTGGTGGTTGACGCAAAGCGCGGTTTTGACAATGAAACACGGGCGATTATTGATGAATTGAACAAACAAGGGCTTTCTGCGGTTTTGGTTTTGAACAAAATTGATATGGTCGGCAAAGCCTCGCTTTTACCGCTGGCGGCTCAGCTTAATGAATATGGTCATTTTGACGAAACCTTTATGGTATCGGCCTCTACCGGTGAAAATATGAATGATTTTTATGCTTATTTAGCTGATAATTTACCGGAATCGCCATGGTACTATCCGGAAGAGCAAATGTCGGATATGCCGCTGAAACTTTTGGCGGCAGAGGTTGTACGTGAAAAATTGTTTTTGTATCTGCAAAAAGAAATTCCGTATGCTTTAACGGTTGAGCCGGAATTGTGGCAGCGCCGCGAAGATGATTCCGTTCGTGCCGAAATGACAATCTATGTTGAGCGGGAAGGGCAGAAAAAAATTATTGTCGGGCAGGGCGGTAAAATGATTAAAAAAATAGGCGAGACTGCCCGCAAAGAGTTGGAAAATTTGCTTGACTGCCGCATTCATCTTTTTTTGTTTGTGAAAGTTCGCGAAAATTGGGGCGACGATCCCGCTCGTTATAGCGATTGGGGATTGAATTATAACGCTTAAAAGCGCCGCCTCTAATTTTATTGTGTTGGAAAATTTTTGTTTATTTTGATATAAACTTTTTTCATAAGGGTTGAAAAAGGATATTTGGCCAATTCCAAAGAAGAAACAAATTGCCCGTCAATTTCAGAAATATTTGAAATACGAGCGGTGTAAATTTTCAAATTCAGCTTAAAATGTGTGAAAGTATGAGTGATTTGCTGTTCTGTGTTTTGGGTTTCAAATGAAAATATCGGTGTTTCATCTTCACTCCAAGGAAACTCATATAATCCGGACAACAATCCTTTTCCTTTGCGTTTTGTGATAAAAATATCTCCTTTTTTATTGTATATAAGATAAACACAGCCTTGTTTTTCTTTTTTAGGCAAAGCTGAACGGTTGGGGATTTTTTCTAAATTTGTTGAATTTTTCGAAAGGCAAAATTTTTGCCACGGGCATATAAGGCATTGCGGATTTTTAGGCGTGCAGATTAATGCTCCCAGATCCATAATTGCTGAGGCATAGTCTGCCGGATTTTTTCTGTCAGTTAAAATTTCAGCTTTAGCTTCTATTTGTTTTTCAATTTCTTTTATGGGAGAATTCAAATTATATAATCGGCATATAACACGGATAACATTTCCGTCAATAACGGTTTCAGGCAAATTGAAACTCAAAGCCAAAAAACTGGCGGCGGTGTATTTTCCTATGCCTTTAAGTTTGAGAGCGTCAGCTCTGGTTTGAGGAAAAAATCCTTGTGATACAATTGCTTTGGCGGTTGAATGCAAAGAACGCGCTCGAGTATAATAGCCAAGTCCCTGCCAAAGGGCATAAACATCTTCAATATCTGCTTGAGCCAAACTTTCTATTGTTGGAAATCTCTGCATAAAACGCTTAAAATAAGGAATAACGCTTTTAACGGTTGTTTGCTGCAGCATAAATTCTGAAACAAGAATAACATAAGGATTTGTATGTGCTCCGTTTTTTGTTCTCCAAGGCAGACAGCGGCCGTTTTCGGCATACCAATCAAGAAGTGTTTTTGATGGAGATTGCTGCATTTTAAAAACCTTAATTAAAAAGATAATAAAAAAGCCCCGTCAAAGGGGCTGTTTTTGCTATGGTGCCCAGAAGAAGACTCGAACTTCCACGGACATACTGTCCACAAGTACCTGAAACTTGCGCGTCTACCAATTCCGCCATCAGGGCAACACTTATTCTAATAAGTATTTTTTTTATAATAGTCAACACAAAAAATGAAAATGTCTTTTTTTTGTAACAAAAAAACTCTTGAAAAAGTGTGAGCTCAATTGCTATGATATAAAAGGGTATATAGGCGGGGGACTAAATGTTTAATTTCGGCGGAAAATTTTTATTGACAGTGATGTTGACAGCGACTTTTTCTGCAAATGCCGCTGTTATTAATTCGTCTGTTGCATACAAAGATAACAATTCGGACGTGTGGTCTGAAGTAAGCCGCAATATGTCGGACTTGAATGCTTTAATGAGCCACTGCTCCAATCCTATGGAAGAAAATGGTGTTTATATTGTTGCTCTTGATTTAATGGCTGCCAAAGTCAGTTCTACTGATGTGCAGGCAAAAGTGATTAAAAGCGGAAAGATAGACACTTTGGTTATTCTTGTGTCGCAAAATACCAAAAATGGTGTGAATGTTATGTCTTCGTCCATAACTTTGCCAAAACCGGTTAACGAAAGGGAATTGTCTACCAGAATTGAAGACGGAATTTTGCTGATTATGGTTCCGATAACCAGAAGCGCACAGCTTGAAAATGCTGCTGAAAATTATAAAGTATTGCCAGAATTACGTAAAGCGCAAGTTAAAATGCAGCAGCTGCTGAACAGCGGCGTGGTTTGGGATACACGCGGTTGGGTGCGTGGAACACCTGTTGACGCGACAATTGCACAAATTGATGTTAATGGTATTTCATACACCAGAAGCACTTCTGCTTATGATTATAATATTGTGGTTAATTCTCCGTCTGAATTGGTTATATATGATTCCCAATCAAACCAAAAAATCATTACAGAAAAAAATGATGAGATGCCGTTTAAAACGTATTTAATCGGTTCTGATAAAGATCTTGCGCAATATTACAAAGTTGGACCTCAAGAAATAAACGGCAATAGGTGCACTATGTTCAAAAGTGATATAGAGGGCGGAGAACTTTGTATCAGTGATGAGTGGGGAATTCCGATTTATCGCAAAAATTCGTTTTGGCGCTATGAACAGACCATAAGCAATATAGGCGTCGGCGGTGTTAAAATGGCGTGGTTTGATATTCCGAATAATGCGGATATTGCAAGATAATTAATATACAGATATTTACTTTTCTCCCTTGCTGGAGCCATCCCTTGAAATGCGTTAGCATTTCGTCAAGAGAGCTGTTCTTCCTTATTGTCATCCCTCGTTTTTGATGATAATCAAAAACGTCAAGGGATCTA
>CAVIWQ010000054.1:0-9335 GCA_963646605.1 Bacteroidaceae bacterium | reverse complement strand
ATTCATTAAAACGATATCCGTCAACATGAGAAAAGGTTGAGCTTAAAAAAGGATGTAAATACGTGGCAAAGCTGTCCCCCACAATTAAAACACGAAGAGGATATCCCTTTGAATAATCAGAATATCTAAAATTATTTTCACGAACAACAAAAACATCTTCTTTATTTTTAAAGATATAATGGTTATAAATTTTTTCTTTATTTTTATCCATTCCGGGCAAAGACAAACGGCCGGGTTCAAACGGAATTTTTCGTCTCAACGCATAAGGAAGCCAACAGTCATTCCTTTTTTCAATATAAAAATCTTTTGGAGTTAAAATGTGAATATCCGGAAAATCCTTTTGAATGGCAGCCATTAATTGAGAATACCCCAAAAAGCCCCCCTCTTCGGACCAATGAGAATCTGTTTTATAATACAAAGGAACAAGGCTTGTCTTGGCTTGTTGAATCAAATAGTCACTTAAAACGACTTTAGTAATGTTTCCCGGTACCCTGGCAGCCACCGTATCAAGGGGACCTTTTTGATTTTTTCGAAGGATATAAGATGGCATAAAACGGTCATAAACACGATGTTTTTCCGGGATAAGCATCAAATAAAAACGGATTTGGTTATCATCACACCATTTTTGAATCAAAGACAAATTATCGGCTATTTTTTGCAACTGATCATTTGAGAAGAGAGATAGATTTTGGTAAGCTGAAATAGCCGGCAAATTGTGTATTATATCATTGTGATTTTGAAATAACCACCCGTTTTTTCCAATCAAAACCGCCGATGTTCCAAAATCAAAACTCAAACCACTTTTAAAATAAAAAGACAACAACTTGTCTCGGAAAGGAACATGGTCAGTCAGATATTTTTCCACCCGGTGACGTTCTGTTACAAGTGAATGAATCGGCGGTTCCAAAGTTCGGCGTTCCAACGCACTGAACTTTTGTTCCGTATCCCAAAAAAAAGTCATGCTGAATAACGCCAACACAGGAACACTAAAGAAAAGCGCAAAAAATATTTTTTTCAATTGATGATTAATGGACATTCTTTTTCATATCCTCCTGAAAAATAATATTTTCATCAGAAATAATATCCATCTTTTTTAAAAGAGGAAGATATTTGTCTCTGGGTCTTTCAATGTAACACAAGACCTGTTCGGGTGTCGCCGAAAAAAACACGGATGAACTATACCCGCAAACATAATCAGGAATCAAACCCGCCATTAAAAGAACCTCATAAGGCATTTTTGCCGACAACGTATGAACTTCAGACGTATATTTTTTTAATTCGGCCCAAAAGGGCCCCTTTGTGTGGCAGCGCGGATGATTTTTATACAGCCAATTGATGTTTTGAAATTCGGAATTCATTACTACTTTTTGTTGAAAAAAAGGAGCCACCGCATCTGTCTTTAAATTACAATCATCCAAAAAGAGTCCGACCGGTTTTTTATCCCAAAAAGAAGAGACTAAATCTTTATTCAGTCCGGCAAGGTCATATAAACGACTCCTTTGCTTCTCCGATAGTTTTTGGGCATCAGAAATCATCACTTCCTGCAAAAATCCCTTCAGCGCAGGAAGTCTTTCCAAAAGATATTCGGCATAACTGAGGCGATAGGTAACAGGATACTTTAAAAAAGTGGAAAGAAAACCAGAAGCTATCCCAGCCCATATTGTTCTTCCGATTGAATCTTCATAAAAATACACATGCTTCACCCGATCTTTCGGAATAATTCTCAACACCGGATTAAAAAATCGAGGATGCGACACATTCACATGAATGACAAAAACATGATCGGAATGTTGACGGTAGAATAATTTAACTTCTTTTTGAATTAATTGAACAAAATCATTGTTAGAGGTATACGGCTTAACAGATGACACAGTTATATTCAGAGGAGAAATCAATTTTTTAGGAAAAAATGCCATATAGCGACGCCAAGCAACATATTTTGGTTCCTCAGAAGATTGCGTTACCATATCCATCATTTGAAACAGAGCAGGCGTTGAGGCCGGATCAATATAAATATGCGCAACGGGAGGAACAAACAGAACCTGAATCAAACGGATACATAAGCACATCCATAAAACAAATAAAAGAAAGGAAAGCAGGGTATATTTCAACTTCATTCCGTTTCTTTCAATAAATACTCACACCACCGAATATCCGCCATTGTATTAATATCAAAGGCATATTTTGAATCAATTTCATAACCGAAAGGCGCGTCGTTTAAACTTAAATTACTTTTTTGAACCAATATTTCGGAAACTGCCCATAAACACAAACATCCATCCACATAGTAAGTTTGTTTCGCATCTTGACGACGACACGTTCCGCTCCCGGATATTAATGACGTAAGCCTATCAATACCCCCCGTATCCTCAGTATATCGCATCAAAACAGGCAAATAGGGAATTTGAGAGATACTGACACACCCGACAACCCCATTATCTATGACATAGCGGATACAGGCGTCAATGTCCTCGGTGCGGCGAAGAGGACTTGTCGGTTGCAGAATCATCACATAATCAAAATATTCGCCCCCGGCCGACAACTCATTCAAAGCATGCAGGACACAATCTATTGTTTTAGAGGTACCTGTGCACAACGCATCCGGACGTCTGATAACCCGACAATCGGTTCCGGAGGTCGCAACCGCTGCGATTTTATCGTCATTCGTCGAACAATAAAGTGCATCCAACAACATGGATTTTTGGGCAGAGTCAATCGTATATGAGATCAAAGGCTTACCGTTCAAGGGGTAGATATTCTTTTCGGGAACAGCCACGGAACCACCTCTGGCCGGAATCAATCCTAATATTTTTTTATCGCGATACATGAAATACATCCCAACAATAGAAACAGAAACACAACCTAATATATCATAAACGCCTTAAAAAGGCAATCAAAAAAATAGGTGAATCGTCCTTTTGCCAGATAACTTCCTTTTTCATTGACTTTTAACACAACAGGATATATCCTAGCATGGAAATTAAATTTCCATGGTTAACAATGAGGAAAGAGTATTCCATACACAAGTCATTATCTTATGTTTTTCGCGGAGGAATAGCAACCTCTGCAATGGATACATTGGCCACCGGACCGATATTAATCGCTTACGCCGCGTTTTTTGGTGCCGGCAATTTAACCTTTGGAATTTTAGGATCAATCCCCTATTTGGGTAATTTAATCCATCTGTTTGCCGCCTGGTTAATCGAGAAGGGCTTTTCCGTTCGTAAAATTTCGGTTTGGAGTTCTTTTATATCGCGTCCTTTTTATTTATTAGCCGCATTGTTGGCTTTTAACCCGAACATGCATGGTGCCCTCTTCTTTCTTGTTTTATTTTTATCGGCAGCTTATCTAATCGGAGGAATAGCGGGCGGTGCGTGGTTGCCGTGGATGAAAATTTTAGTTCCCGAAAAATTAATGGCGCGCTTTTTTGCACATCGATTTAAATACATGATGTTTGCTAAAATTATTTGTTTTCTGGGAGCCTATTTTTTCTTGGAACACATCCACAAAAACTGTCCTCAAAAAGACATATATGCCTATTCTTTTCTTCTGATTTTAGCTTTTATTATCGGACTATACGGGACATGGACTTTTTTGAACATAAAAGACTGCCCTGTTTCCACCTGTTCCACCGTGCCATTCATTCAAAAAGTAAAATTGGTACTTAAATACAAACCATTTCAAAGTTTATTGACAGCATTGAGTATTTTAAATTTTTCACAAGCTTTTATCACACCGTTTTTAACCGTGTTCATGTTAAAAAGGCTTGAACTGAATCTATCCATTATTTTAATTTTCAATTTAATTCTGCAAACTACTTACATGTTAACCATCAAAAAATGGGGAAAAATCGCCGACCACAAAGGCGCCGATACTATTTTAATATTATCCGTTCCGCTTTTCATATCTGTTTTAGTTGGACTTATTATTTTAAATCAAATCACAAGTTCAACTATTTATGCTATTTATCTGTCATTAGTCATTTTACATGTTATATCGGGTATCGCGACAGCTGGTTTAACATTAGGAATCAACAATGCATCTTTGTTGTTTGTTCCGTCTAAAATGGCTGCCGTTTATCTGTCCGTTAACTCCGTTATGAAATCATTTGCCGGCGCAATCGGATCTCTTGTTGCCGGTGTCACTTTAAGTTTTTGTACCATCATGGAACAATCTATTTCATCAAACCCCACCCGAAACGGATGGACATCCTTTTTCATAATTGCCATCCTATTATGCCTATTAGGCAGATATCTGATCAAACAGCTACAACAAAAGCAGGGAAAAACTTTTAATTAAAAACAGTCTTTATTCTTGCGTAATTTGGGAGTATATGCTATATACTAACATCAACCAATAAAGTTTATTTTTAAAAGAAAGTATATCAGGCATGAAAAAGGAATCAAAAATTGCGGTCTTAGGTCATAAGGGATTGGTCGGATCTAGCCTTGTCCGTCGCCTAAAAAAAGGGGGATACGATAACTTGATCTTGATTGACTATAACGACATCGATCTGACACGTCAAACTGACACAGAGGATTTCTTTAATAGAGCCAAACCGGAATACGTCTTTCTGGCGGCAGCTAAAGTCGGGGGAATTATGGCTAACAAAACATATCCGGCCGAATTTATTTATACTAATGCCATGATTGCCAATAATGTTATACACAGTGCCTATAAAAGTGGTGTTAAAAAACTATTAAATCTGGGGTCCAGCTGTATCTATCCCCGGTTAGCCCCTCAACCCATGGCGGAAAATGCTTTACTTACCGGACCGTTAGAAGAAACAAATGAGGCCTATGCCATTGCAAAAATCGCCGCTATAAAACTATGCCGTTATTACAATGAACAATACGGCACCAACTTTATATCCGTCATGCCAACAAATCAATACGGTATCGGCGATAACTTCAACATGCAGACGGGGCATCTTTTACCAACAATCTTGCGTCGATTCCATTTGGCTAAACTCTTGTCTTTAAATGATTTCAATGCCATTCGAAAGGATTTATCCAATGCCCCTCTTGGGTGGAATCTGGATGCCGGTTTAGATTTAAATAATGAGGCAGATATTGAAAATGCCTTAAACAAAGTCGGGGCTTTTCGACACAAAGTAATAATGTGGGGAGATGGTTCTGTCTACCGCGAATTAATGTGTTCGGATGATTTAGCCGATGCTTGTGTGTATTTAATGGAAAACAAAGATTACCAAGATATCGGAGAGCACGTTAACATTACAAACGGTGATGACATCTTATTAAAAGACTTATTTGAATTAGTAAAAAGAATCGTTGGCTTTACAGGTGACATTGAATACGACACCTCCAAACCCAACGGAACACCGCGTAAAATGATGGATGCCACCCGATTAAAAGCCTTGGGTTGGCAGCCGCATATTTCTTTGACACAGGGGATTTCGGATTTTTATCACTGGTATCAGAAAAAATCATGAACAACTGATATAGACGAAAAACCAAATCGTCAACAATAAACGCTTCTGTAGTTGATTACAGGGATAGGGTTTATCTTCTACCCCTCACCTTGCTAAAAAGTTTATATTATTCACCACCACGTTCGCTTATCGGCGTATGCCAGCCTACCTGTAACAACAATTAAACCTTACTTTTTCACGCACTTCAAACCCATCGTCCCCCCTTTTATAAAATAAAAAAAAACGCCCGAACGGACGTTTCTTTATTTTATTGGTTGTGTAATGGCAAAAAAGTTAGGAAAAATATATAAACCAACGCCTCGTTTTTTAATAATATTAAAAAATATCAAATAGTTAGTTGAAATGTGCAAATCAGACCTCTAAAATGTTTATTTTTAAGAAAAGGTCTCTGTCTCTTCAACAATTTGCAGATTTTCAGTAACATCCATAAAGAAATCTTTGCTCCATAAATCCAATTTAACAGGATTGGCTATGAACGGTAAAACATCCTGTTTAGCTTGTTCAAAGTCTATGGTTTCAAACCGCTTAATTAACATTTCCAATAATGTCTCTCTTGTAAACGACTCATCTTTAGATAACACGCCGGAATCTTCAAGCCGCGCGCGTAAATGTGGAAGATTAACTTTTGACTGCTTAGCCAGATAAAAAATATAGTCATAAAGGTCTCTCCCTTTAATTCGATTTTTCCAATCTCTGCAAATAACCGCGTGGAGTTTGCCTGCAAACAAAGACGGCATATCATAGAGTTTAACCTGATAAGGTGTTGGCAACAGACGATATTTATTTTCAAATTGCGCAAAAGCAGGCGGATTTGTATCAATTTCAAATTTTATTTTTATCACTTCATCAGGATTGATGCCGACAGTCTGCGCACCATAAATACTTAAAATATGTTCTCTGGTATTTCCTTTCAAAAAAGCTGATTTTATAGCAGAGTCTGTTGTTTTTTGTTTTTCTTCAATGGAAAACCTCAAACCCAATGAGGCCATCTCGCTCTCTAATCCGGAAAAATAGCGATTAAGCTGAAAATCCGCATTGAGTGCAACCAACGAAAAATTTAAATCTTCAGAAAATCTATCAAGCCCGTAAAAAATCCTGAGAGCCGTACCGCCGTAAAAAGCAACATGCTTAAAAAATCCGGCACGGGACAAACCGCACAACGCCGCCTCTTGCACAACTTCTTTCAGCGCGTTTTTCTTTTCTTCTGTCGTATTGGTTTTATAATTGCCGAGCATCTGCTCCAAAACGGTCTGCATTATCTGTTTCTCCTGATTAACTTACCTAAAAGTTTGAGATTGCTTGCGTGATATAGTGGTAACAACTTATTTAAGCTATTCATATCAAGCTTCCAAAATTCTTGTTCATCAATTCGCAAATCATCAAATAAAAGAGCGCGCAACTCGTTTAAATTTTTGGCCGGCGGCAACGTATAGAGCTTATCACATAGCGCCTTTTCCGGCGTGGCGATTTGATAAGAATATCCGTTTTCTTCATGCAGCAATACGCCCAACGGATAAACCTCTGCCGGAATATCGCGATAAGTGAAAGTGCCAAAATGATTTTGATATTGCTTGGTTTTGTTTTTATTAAATGTCGCGGAAGTGTACGTGTTATATACGGCCTCGGGAATAAGTGAATATACCGCCAAAGCGTAATCAAACGACAGATAAGACGGCCCGTAAATCAACCCTGCAAGATATTTGCCGGATATTTCCGCATCTGTTTCATAAAGTCCGCGAGCAATCGGTATCAGCCGACCGTTGTTTATTTCCCGTCTGATTTTGCCTTTAATATCCGTATAATCGCTAAATTTTTGTGCCAAGTCGTCAAATGTATATAACATATTTCCTCCAGTTAGTTTTATTATACAAAACCTATTGGAGAGAATCAAGAAGTTTTTAATCGCATTTTATAAAATCTAACAAATAATGACTATTATATTAGTATAGCAATAACCTATTTAAAGCTGACGCTTCCTGCGCTATCTGTTCGGCGCTTGAATTTCACATTTTTATCGCCAATGCGACCGGACGTGCGTGTCGTTCCGGCGCTGTCTGTTGTGCTGTTCATTTTAACAGTTTCATCACCAATTGCGCCTGTCGTCCGTTTACGACCTAAACTATTGGTGCTGGTTTTTAATTTAACCTTATCTTCACCAATTTGCCCGCTGATATGCTCATTACCAAGACTATCCGTGCGACCGCGCAGATTTATTTTATTATCGCCGATTGTTCCCGTAGTGTGTGTTCGTCCTAAGCTATCCGTTCGAGTTGTTGTACTCACACGGTTGCCATCACTATCCGTTCCGGAGCATCGTTCTATTCCCATGCTGTTCGTATGGCAACGCACGCCAGCCGCAACGGTAGTTGCCCACATAGTGAAAATTAACGTTAATAAAACTTTCTTCATTATTTTACTCCATCAGTTTTGGCATCATAACCTGATTATTTTATTTGCACAAGATGTGTTCTTGACGGGCACATCCGGAAATTGTATAATAAAAACAATATAAAGTCTTGTGAGATTTAAATGACAAACTCTACCGACACTTATATGTATCTTTATCTTTTTACCGCCGTGCAGCTGGCATTGCGTGAAAACTCGGACATAGTGGTGTATTCCGGGAAATTGCCCGATGCGATTGTCAGCACCGCAAGCGGTAATATCCTTATCCAATCATTAAAGGAAGCATTCTATATTTTTCAAGAAGGCATAGTCCTATGCCAGCAAATTGAGCCTCCCGCAGTAGACGCGCCTCCGGGATTTTATGTCGAGCTGATTATGCATAACGGAGATTATTTTGTTTTTCAGTGTAAAACCGAGGAAGCAATGGATGCGCTTATAGACGCGGCCCATCGCAGTATGACGCCTCAAACCGCCGCGGAATTAGAGGAAAACCGCAAAGAAAATAAAAAATCCGGCTGTTTGACAATTATTTTAATTATCTTAAGCGCAATCTTGTTTGGTTGATAAAATTGCTTGTGACATATTTATTTGAAAAATCAATTCTTAAAAAATAAAAACTTGCAAAATAAAAATATTGCGCATATACTTTGTAAGTGCTTGTTGGTAAGCCTGTTCGTCCATGCGAAGATTTTAAATCAGCCAACGATGATAATATAACCTTTTTCAAGATTGTTATCAAACAACAGATTATGGGCGCAATTTTTAGATAACAACCTTGATAGATTTGTAAAGGATTATATTATGACACATATTGATTTTTTCAAAAAACAAGCAAAATTACTTTTAAAAGATTGGAAACAGCGAGAACAAGAGCATTTTAGCTTTAATGTTAAAGAGCTATTCTATATCTATGACATAGATCCTCATGAGCAACCAACTTTGATGAAAGCGCAACATTTGTTAGCGCTTGCAATGGGACGTAAAAGCTGGTCAGATCTAATAAATGATACAAAAGACAATCTTGAATATACAAAAAACGCATTCATTGCAAATATTCAAGAGGAAAAAGATTTGCAAAAAATGTGGAATGAAACTTTCCCTAAAAACACAGATGATACGCTTAATGAAAAGGAGGAGTATCATGGAATAGTGGAATGTTTGCATTGTGGCCAACGCTTTCCTATTGACAAACCCAACCATTTGCCAAGTTGTGATGGTGAAGATTGGGATTTAGTACCAATAGAAGAATTGGATTAGACAATTAAAAGCCTCATTAAGCAATTAATGAGGCTTTTGGGTTATATATGTTGCAAGTATTTTATTATACTATTTCATTGAAGATTCTTTATCCAATTTAAAATCTTTTCCTTGAGATTCTAATTTAGTTTTTAGGCTCTCAATCTCTTTATTCAGTTCAAAGATAGATTTATCTTTATCAGCTACCGTCTGTGTTTTAACAAGAGATAGTTTATAATTT
>CAVIWQ010000053.1:0-9492 GCA_963646605.1 Bacteroidaceae bacterium | reverse complement strand
GAACAGCTTCAGGCATAACTAATGGTTATGGCAGCGCCATTCACAATCAAGGCACAATTGAAGAAATTGATGCCGATTTTTTAAACAATACCGCAAATGTTCAGGGCGGTGCTATTTTAAACGACCTTTCAACCAGCTACATAGGCAAAATTACCGGTAATTTTAAGAACAATGTTTCAAAAGGCGAAGGAGCCATTTATAACCGAGGCACCATAGACACCATAGAAGGAAGTATATTTGAAAACAACAAAGCCGGTAATTCTTCATACGGCCACGGCGGCGCCATAAACAATTCGGGTATGTATGGCAAAGGCGTTATCAATAACATTTTAAACGCTCAATTTTTAAATAACACAGCCAGCGGCGTGGGCGGCGCTATTTCAAACCGCGACGGCGGGCAAATAGGAGATGTGTCCGGCATATTCAAAGGCAACAGTGCAAATCAAGGTTCTATTCTTTACAATTTCGGCTCTTCGGTAAAAAGCCTTACCGGAACTTTTGAAAACAACAGTTTTTCCGAAAATATTTTTAACTTAGACGATAATTCCGGAAACAAAAGCTATATCGGAACCATTGCCGGAAGTTTTACCAACAACAACGGTTCCGCCATTATTTATAATATGAGATCGGTTATTGACACAATTGACGCCGATTTTACCGGAAACAGCGGAACCACTATAAAAAACTATGACGGCACCATTGGAACTATTGCCGGCGGCAAAACCTTTAAGGATAACCAAGGCGGTTCGCAAATTATGAATTTAGGCAGTAACACAAAAGCTTCCATCGGCGATATTACTGCAAACTTTATCAACAATAACAACACATCTTGGGATGATGGCACAATTTACAACAATAACGGAACAATAGGCATCATCAGCGGAATTTTTGATAAAAATAAAGTAATAAGTAATGGCGGAGGTATTTTCAACGTTGGCGGCGGTTCTATAAAAGGCGTAGAAGGTACTTTTACCAATAATACTGCATCAAATGGTCAAGGCGGTGCTATATATAACTACAAGTCAACTATTGAAAATATAAAACAATCCTTGTTTGACAATAACAAAGCTAAAAGCAACGGCGGAGCTATTTTTAATATAGGAAAAATAGGCAATATAGAAGGTGCTTTTACTAACAATACCACAGAAACCGGTGAGGGAGGCGCTATTTACAATAGCGCTGCTAATATCGGCGATATTACCAAGTCATTATTTAATAACAATAAATCATATTGGGGAGGCGGTGCCATCTACAATAGTTCTGCTTCCATAGGCAATATTGAAGGCGGTTTCAGCAATAACAGTACAAGCCAAGACCAAGGCGGAGCTATTTATAACAGCGGAGCTAACATCGGTAACATTACCAAATCATTTTTTATTAACAACAAAGCCAAAAGCAACGGCGGCGCCATTTTTAACAATGGTTCAACTATTGGAGACATTGAAGGCGGCTTTGCCAACAATATTACCGAAAGCGGTCAAGGCGGAGCTATCTTTAACAACAATGCTAAAATCGGTAATATAACTAAATCGTTCTTTGCAAACAATACTTCTACCATGCATGGCGGCGCCATTTGGAACGGCGGCTCAACTATCGGAAATATAGAAGCCGATTTCAGCAATAATAAAGCTGAAGGTGAACGTTACGGGCAAGGAGGCGCCATTTTCAACAATGGTGCAACTATCGAAAATATCACCGGCAGTTTTGACGGCAATTTTGCCTCAAACTACGGCGGAGGTATTTGGAATGACAGCACTATCGGAAACATTAAAGGCAACTTCAGCAACAACGTTTCCGGAAAAGAAGGCGGCGCTATTTGGAATATAGGAAAAATAGGAGATATTTCTGGTATTTTCTATAATAACACAGCCGAAAACGGCGCCGGAATTTTTAATGTTAAAAAAGTATCTGATACCAAAGCTAATTCCATTTCTTTGGTAAACAGCAGTTTCGTAGGCAACACTGCCAAAAATTCAGCTTCTGAAGAAGAAATGGGAGCCGCTGTTTTCTCTGAAGGCGATGTTTCTTTCAAAACCAACAACGGCTATAACGCCCTTATCAGCGGAAACAAAGTTAACGGCAACGCTGATGATGCTTTTTATATCAAGAACGCCAACCTTTCTTTGACTGCCAAAGAAAACTCTTCAATGACTTTTGATGACGACATCAACGGAAACAATTATAACATAGATGTTTACGGAGACGGCACCGGCGTTGTTCGCTTTAACGGGTTGGTTAAAAATGTTAATGATATGAATTTGCACGAAAATTCGATAACTCATTTAGGAATTAATGCCAACATTGACGCCAAAAACTTCTATACTGAAGGAAACGCTTCAATCACAAGAAATCCATCAATTATGGCTATGTCAACCAGCAAAGGAAATACTCCTTTGTTGACCGTAGATGTTTATGTTGACAGAGCAACCAACAAAGTTCATTCCGGAACTATTACGGTAGACGGCGATGTAAGCGGCAAAACTCACATTTTGGTAAATGCGCTCAATCCTGATATTCTTGATGACTATCATGACGCAATCACACCGTTCTTATATGCTCCGAATGATGACGAAGGAACATCGGCGGCATTTGAAGTTTCACGCGTTAACGGCAGTCCTTATTTGTGGTATGCTGATGCCAACGTTATTGAAAAGCCGGAAAGCGGAAACGTTTGGTATTTGTCTTTAACCGACAAATTAAACCCGAACTTTGACCGCACACAGGTTGTTCCGGAAGTTGTTTCATATATTGGTCTTCACTCGGCAGCAATTGAACAAACACGAAATGTTTCAAGAATTGCCCGTGATCAGGCTGCAGCCCTCAAAACACACTGCACCGGAACAAAATGCGGATTGTATGAAGATTCGTGGAACGGCAAACCTTTGATGAACGCTTGGGCTTATGTTGATTATGAAACTTCAACAATAGACAAGCCTGTTGATATTGATGCCGACATCTGGGGCGTTACCGGCGGTTTTGATTTGCAAAGCAATGTTAACCATAAACTTGGTATTTTTGCTTCTTATCGCCAAGGTGATTACGACTTGTCAGGCAAAGGCGCTCAACAGCACGCAAAATCAGGTTCACAAATCGACATCGACAGCTACTTGGGCGGACTATACTACCGTTATGATAAAAACGACTGGTGGGCTTTTGCAACCTTGTTTGGCGGCATTCAAAAAGCAGATCTCAAAACCGATGACGGCATTGTAGACACCGATACCGACGGAACCCAGTTTGGAATGAGCCTTGAAAGCGGAAAACTCTACTCTCTCGCACAAGATTTAACTCTTGAACCAAGTTTGGGCGTTTTCTATACTCAGGTTGATTTTGACAATATCCGTGATAATAACGGCAAAACCGCAAAATATGATACGGTTCAGCATTGGGAACTTGAAGCAGGTGTTAAATTGGAAAAGAGTTTCGGACTTAACGAAGGAACAGCTAAAGTTTACTTCAAACCAAGCCTTATCCAAACTCTGACCGACAATGACAAAGTTACCATCACGGGAATGTATCCGGTTTCAACTTATCACGATCAAACTCTTGGACGCTTTGAATTAGGCGGAAAAGTTGCAATCGGATGGTCATGGTCTTTGTACAGCTGGGTTAACTATACCTACGGTTCGTCTTATGACGCCATTGCCGCAGGCGCAGGTTTGAATTACGCATGGTAATTCAGCCCGCAGCTTAAAAGCAAAATTAAAGCCGTTTCTTAAAATAAGAAGCGGCTTTTTTTATTTTTATAAGAAAAGAACTAAATTCTTTTATCTTTACTTCGGCAAAAATCAGAAACAGGACATTTATCACATTCTGGTTTTTGAGCTTTGCATATATAACGTCCAAACAGCACCAGCCAATGGTTAGCATACATCAAATACTTATCCGGCAGCACTTTCAGCAAATCTTTTTCTACTTCAAGCGGGGTTTTTCCCTGACTGAAATCTAATCTGTGAGCAATGCGGAAAACATGCGTGTCAACCGCCATTGTCGGTTGATTATACCATACGTTGCGCAAAACATTAGCTGTTTTTCGCCCTACTCCCGCCAAAGATTCCAAATCGGCTTGTGAAGAAGGAACTTCGCCGTTAAATCTATCAACCAAGCTTTGGCTCATATTTATAATGCTTTTAGCTTTGTTATTAAACAAGCCTATGGTCTTAATATAATCTTTCAGACCGTCTATTCCTAAATTTAACATTTTTTGCGGCGTATCGGCCACTTTAAACAGTTCTTTTGTAGCTTTATTAACACCTTTATCGGTACTTTGCGCAGATAAAATGATAGCCACAAGCAAAGTATAGGCATTTGTATATTCAAGTTCGCTTTTCGGAGCGGGGTCATTATCTGCAAAAATTTGCATTATTTGCAAAATTTCAGACTTTTCTCTCATGCTTTAACCCCTCCGGCTCCGGCCGCTTTGGGCGCATCGGCATCTAAAGGCCAGCGAGGACGCGGCTTGAAATCCAAATCGGTAACAAAACCTTTTTGAAAACGCTCTAATCCCGCCCAAGCAATCATAACACCGTTATCTGTGCACCATCTGATAGGCGGTGCAGCAAAAATCAAACCTTTTTCAGCAGCCAATTTTTCCAACCTTGAACGCAAATATGTATTAGCCGCCACTCCTCCGGCAACAACTATATTTTTGCCTTCAGGGTAATTTTGTTTAAAATAATCAGCTGCTTTTGAAAGTTTTCCCAACAAGCATTCGCAGGCTGTTTTTTGAAAACAAGCGCAAATATCGGCAATATCTTTTCTAGGCAAAATATTTTCTTCGATTTTTCCGTTTCCATACGATTCGATAATTTTACGAACAGCTGTTTTTAAGCCTGAAAATGACAAATTCAAATCACCGGAACCTTTTAACGGGTGAGGCAGAGCAAAACGGTTTTCATCTCCCAAGGCAGCCATTTTTTCAATCATTGGTCCCCCTGGATAGCCGAGTCCCAACATTTTTGCAACCTTGTCAAAAGCTTCACCGGCCGCATCATCAATGGTTGTTCCCAAACGTTGATAACTTCCGGCACCTTTAACTATCAAAATCTGACAATGCCCGCCCGAAACCAACAAAAGCAAATAAGGATAAGAAACGTCATTAGTCAAACGTGAAACCAGCGCATGTCCTTCCAAATGGTTTACTGCAACAAAAGGTTTATCAAGAGCCAAAGCCAAAGCTTTTGCAGCCATAACTCCAACTGCTACGCCGCCGATTAACCCAGGTCCAGCCGCAGCGGCAACCGCGTCAATGGAATTCATATCTATTTTGGCACGTTGAAATGTTTGGTGAATAATATCATCTATATGATCAAGATGCGAGCGCGCGGCAATTTCCGGAACCACGCCGCCAAACATTTTATGTTCTTCCTGCGAAAGTACAACTTCCGACAATATTTCGCGCTTTTCATTAACCAGCGCTGCCGCTGTTTCATCACAGCTGCTTTCTATTCCCAAAACTATCATATTTTTGTCTTTTGATAAAATTTTAACTATTGTGAGTTGATAATATAACTCATTAAAATTTTTTTTACAAAGGAAAATACAATGGTAAAAAACAAATCCTATTCAGCTGCCAATATCCTTAAATTTATAGGCATAACATTGAAAACAGCCGAGTTTGCCGCTGTTTTGGCTATTATGGGATTTTCCGTTTTTTTATGGCGTAACCCGCAGACAGTAGCGTCATGGCTTAATATTGCGCCGGTAAAGCCACAGCCTGAAAATACTTATGTTATCGATAATATCAACCGCAAAATCGAAAGCCTGAACCTAAACATAAGAAACGACAGTGAAAAAATTGATCTTATCAACCGTCAATTTAGTTATTTTGATAAATCAAAAGCCGATAACAGCCAGATAATCACTCTCAATGACAAAATAGATGCTTTGCAAAGTCAGGCCTCAAAATTGGCAAAAGCTTCTAATTCAGGTGCTTTAATATTAACGTCTGCAATGCTTATAAGAGATAATGTTTCACGTGGAATAACCTGCCAAAGAGAAGCCGAAGCCCTTAAAATACTTGCGGCAAACACTGAAAGCATGAACAGAGACGTTGAATTTGTCGCAAACCATTGCAACCTTAACTTTATGTCTGCCAATTCTATTACAAACAGTTATGGAAAAATTTATAAGGAGATAAAAACATCTTTAGAACCCAAACCCGAAACCATAGATTGGAAACAGCGCTTACTATCTAAAATCGGAGAATATATAAAAATTTCACAACCAAACCAAGCTGATACAAAAGAATTTAACCAATTAGCAGTACTGGCTGAAATCAAAAAACTGGTGGACAACGGCGATTTGGCAGCCGCGGCATCTGAATTTGACAAACCTGAAAACAGCATTCTTATTCAGCAGCACAAACAACTTGAAAAATGGTATCTGCAAACCAAAAACCAGCTTGAATTTTATAAATCACTATCCAATATTATATCAGAATCATTGTTGATAATGAAAGTGGAAGACGCTCAACATGACAGACAATAGCTTGAAAAAAAAATGGAATAATATTTTTGCCAAAGCTCCTAAAACACTGGATAAAATGGCAAAAATAAACCGTATTGCCAGTGCTTTTAACACTTGTATCGATTCTGTGGTAAAAATATCAGGTGAAGAGCTTTTCAAATTAATAAAATCAGAAAAACTATCTCTGAAAGAACTTACCGAAATAAAACATAAGTCCATTGATTCCGCTTCTGATTTGCTTAAAGGCGTGTTTAACTGTTTTCGTTACGGAATTGCTGAAGAATGGACTGCCGAAGACAAAAGCGTTTTTGACTGGATGCTGAACAATCTTGGCACAAAAAAAATGCAAATCGGCGGACAAGCAGGAATTATTGCAAATACAATGTCTTTGACCGGTATAAAACAGGTTATTGTACACAGTAATGCTCTAAGCAATTTACAGGCTTCACAATTTTTCAAACGCGATAACTTGCTGTCTTTTGACAGAGATGGAAAATTAAGTCCGGCTTTTAGCATAAACCGCGACAACCATACTTCAATTCACTGGATTATAGAATTTGATAAAAATGATAAATTGACTCTGGACGGCAAAGATTTTACCTGCCCAAAATCGAACCGTTTTATTGCAACCTATGATCCGCCTTTGTTTGATTTTGTAATTGATGAAAATTTTACCAAATATACAAATTCAAACAAAATAGATTATTTTGTGCTTTCAGGATATCAGGCTTTAAGTTCACATAACCACGGCGTTAAACACGTGAAAGACAGTATTGCCATTGTCAAAAGCTGGAAAAAAGCCAGCCCTAAATCTATTGTACATCTTGAAATAGCTTCAACCCAAGATACAAAAGTCAGACACGCCGTTGCTAAATATTTGGCTCCTTATGCCGATTCCATCGGTGTGAATGAGCGCGAAACTATGGATATTCTTGAGGTCATCAATCAAAAAAAATTGCTTGAAAGCTGCCGAAAAGAACCGTCAGCCGTTAACTTATTCAAAGCAATTATGGCCATAAAAAACAAACTTAAATATCCGCGCATTCAATTGCACATGTTCGGATTGTATATAACTATTCAAAACAAAGACTTTCCGATTAAACCTTTGGCAAACAGAAACGGTATGGTGTTAGCGGCCACAGCAGCTGCGTCAAAAGCTTATGTTGGAAAATTATCCGAAACATCAGATATATTAGAAGCCTACGGACAACCTGTTTCAGATATAGGACTAAGTGAGCTTGAAAAACTTTCTAATTATCTTAAACAACCGGATTTACTAAGCAAAGGTATAGCTTGCCGCAAAGATTTTGACATTATAGCAGTTCCGACCATATTAATTGAAAAACCCAAAACCCTTGTTGGTATGGGGGATACTATCTCAGCTTTTTCAATTGTCGGTGCCCGTTGATTCGTCTGAAAGCCAAATAGAACCTTTTACTTTTGCTTCTAAAAATTCTCTATGTGCTTTTTCTTCTTCGTCGCTCAATGCAAAGAGGCGCGGCTGATGAAAAGCACGGCCGCTGAAATCAACAAAATTTTGGGTTTGATGTTTCTCTTTAACCGCCGCATCTCCAAGCATAGAAGGTTCATCACCGCCTAGCAATTCAAGATAGACTTGAGCCAACAAATCAGCATCAAGCAAAGCTCCGTGCAAAGTACGGCTGCTGTTATCAACTCCAAAACGCTTACACAAAGCATCCAGATTGTTTTTTGCTCCGGGGAACATTTTGCGAGCTATTTCCAAAGTATCAATAACTCGGTCAAAAGAGTATTCTTCACGGCCGATTTTTTTGAGTTCATAATTGATAAAATTCATATCAAATGTAGCGTTATGCGCTACCAATATGCCGTCATCACCGACAAATTCGATAAAATCAGCCGCAATATCGGCAAAAACCGGATAATCTTTTAAAAATTCTTCAGTTAAGCCGTGAACCGCTACAACTTCTTCCGGAACATCACGCTCAGGATTGATATATTGATGATAAGTCTTTCCTGTCGGCAAATGGTTAATTAATTCAACAGCTCCGATTTCAACCAAACGATCGCCTTTTTCAGGAGAAAGTCCGGTCGTTTCGGTATCAAACACAATCTCTCTAACCATTTTTACAATCCCTCAACATAATCAATCATCATTAAAACATCTAATTCCAACAAGTTAAAAGTCTTATCGGTATTAATCACTAAATCAGCCTTTTCTTTCTTCAGTTCGTTACTCATTTGGACACTGTTGATTTTATCAAAATCATCGGCTTGCACTTTATCACGGAACATAACTCTTTTTTTCTGAATTTCGTAATCGACATCAGCTACCACAACAAGATCACAATACTTATCCCATCCCATTTCATAAAGAAGCGCGACATCTATAAAAAAGCAATCATTATAACGGCTGTTTAGCTTTATCACTGATTTAAGGTATTTTTTCAAAAAAGGATGAGTTAAACTTTCAAGTTTTTTAAGCTCCGAAGAATTATTAAAAACCAAATTACGCAAACTTCTTTTATTTACACAGCCATTTTCCATAACCGAAGGAAAATTTTGTGCAATAGTCGCTATAAAAGATTTTTGAAAATACAGCCTGCGAACCCATGCATCGACATCAAAAACACAAAAGCCGTGTTTTCGTATAATCTTTGCGATAGTGGTTTTTCCGCACCCGATGGAACCTGTTATTGCTATAAGTTTCATTTTTATCAACAACCCCTGTGTATAAAACAGCTTTTAAGCACAAATACGCAAAATTATACAGACAATGACATTTTTGTGCGAAAAGATAATAACAGGTTGATAACTTTTGTAAACACATTTGCTTTATCTTAATAACTTAAAAAATTAACTTTTCGTTAAAAAATATGTTTACAAATATGACTCGTCAGTTTGTAAGGAATTTAATTTTTATTAAGAAATTGTTAACCATCTTATTAACAAATTGTTAACATCTGTATAACTTTTGGTATAAAAAATTATCCACATAAGATACAGGTATCTACAATTTACAAAAACATTTTAAAATATTATTTG
>CAVIWQ010000052.1:7588-9568 GCA_963646605.1 Bacteroidaceae bacterium | reverse complement strand
GTTATGCAAACAACTCCTTTGGTGGCTGGAATGTTGCTTCTGCAATTGATACAGGAGCGGCAACCGGCTGCGCAAAGAATTGCGTGCCACAAGCGCGGAAATAGCCGAGAACCTTATAAGAACTCAAACGACCGTCATTTCCCCACCAAACCACATAATTGCAGGCATAGCAATCATCAGGATTGGTGATGTTGATCATAGGAGTGGTAAGGAACTCAAGACCTCCCCACAACACGCCGAAGATGTTCACATCTGAATACACCCAACTTGAAACAGCATCTGACTTTGGAACGTAAACGTCAAAATCAAACTCGCTGTGATCAAATTGGTACTTCTTAGCGAGCACATCTTTCGGAATGGCATAATACTCGTTTTTCACAACATTCTGAGCGGCAACGCTGTTTTCGTCCAACATTACTTCGTGCTCCTGATAGCCATCGATGATGGTTCTGATAGGCTCACCAGGCTTGATGTTGCGCCAAACTCGAATGTTTTCTTGCTTAACCGCAGCATACACGCCATGCTTCTTAGCCATCTTCTTGCCGTGAGCGTAAAAGTCCACAAACAAGTACTCAACGCCGATTTCATTGAACAATGAAGAAGGCATTGCAACTTCCTCACCATCAACAACTGCAACTGCCTTACCATTGATTACGGTAATGTAATTGCCCTTGAATGTCTCAGTCTCACTAGCGTTAATCTTTGTGAAAACTGTACCGTCAACTGTTCTGAAAACTCTGTTAAATGCATTTGTGTTCATAACTATATGTTTTTGAGCGTTAATCCTTTTTTAGTTATACTTGCTCGAGATATAACCGGATAGATATAATTGAATAAAATAAGTCTGAATAATTTTTTATAGTATATATAATATAATGAAAGTTGACAAAAAACAAGCTGAATCGATAGAATAGACACAAAATAAAACCCTCCGTTTTGTGCGGAGGGTTATTGCGGTGTTTAGCTTTTTTAATCAGCCAAGCCAAGCAAGCGATATTTTACTCTTATATCATATTTTTTAGCATAGCTGTCGATTAATCTTGCTGCGGCTTGTTGGTTAATGTCCAATCCTAAACGGCGGTTTATTATATCCATATCTTCATCAGACATTTCTTTTGCCGGCGCATTTTGGTCGGCAACGGCTATAATTGTTTTGTTGCCCAAAGTAAATTGTTTGGCTGTTCCCAACGCGTCATTAAAAAGTTCAATGATTTGAGATTGGTTCAGTCCGGCAAAACTCTGGCTACGCGTTAAAGCACCGGTTGTTTGCAATTTCAGCTTGTAACGTCCTGCGACTTCATCGATTTTATCTCCGTTTTCAATGTCGGTTGTAACATCGTTGATAATTTCCTGCGCTATTGCTGAGCGTTCGCCTTCCGCCCATAATTTTTTAATATGCGGCGTGGCTGTTTTTATATCTTGAGGATGTGAATCTGTTATACCATCAATTCGTACAAAGGCAAAACCATTGTCTGTTTCTATAGCTTGACTGACTTCATCTTTGTTATACGAAAAAGCAGTTTCCATATAAGGTGTAACAACAGTATCAGACAATCCTTTAATTTTTTTCGTCTGAATCCCCAAGTCTTTGGCAATTTCTTCCAGAGAAGAGCCAGCACCGATTTTATCTTCAATCTCTTTAATAACATCAGAAGCGTTTTCGTAAGCTTTTTCAACTTGCAAAGCTTCGGTTATTTGCTTTTTAGCAACTGCATCGTCAACTTTTGAACCAGCTTTAATATCGGCAACTTTCATAATATGCCAACCAAGTTCGGATTGTGTCGGTCCTACAATGCCGCCTTTGGCAGCAGCAAATACATCATCGGCCATTTCAGCAATGAGCATATCTTTTGAAACATAACCAAGATTTGTATCTTCTTTGCTTTGTTCAGCTGCTTTTTCGGCTGTTTTATAAAAATCAGCGCCGTTTTTCAATTCTTCAGCTGCTTTTTGAGCACTTTCTTCGTCAGCGAACAACAT
>CAVIWQ010000052.1:0-7578 GCA_963646605.1 Bacteroidaceae bacterium | reverse complement strand
CAACAAAGCGTTCAATATTATTATTGTAAAACTCTTTGATTTCTTCATCGGTAACCGGAGTTTTGCTGGCTATGTCTTCGAAAGTGAGTTCCAAAACCGTAATATCACGGGTTTCTGGTTCAACAAATTCACCGCTGAAATCATTGTAATACTGGTTGATTTCTTCTTCTGTTATCGGGCGGCTGATTTTTATTTCATCAGGATTGATTTCGATATATTTGAAAATTTTGCGCTGCCCTTCAGCTTTCGCGGTCAAATCAGCCAAAGTTTTCGAAACTTTCATACTTCCTGCCGGATTGCTGATGATAAAACTTCTAATCATATCGGTACGCAAAGTTTCAATATATTTTTGTTCGCTCCAACCGGTAGAAGATAAAAAATTATTGAAAAGGGCAGGGTTGAAACGTCCTTTGTCATCACGGAACTGCGGCTGGCTGAGAATAAGGCTGCGGATAAGGTTGTCGCCCACGACAATATTTTGGTCATCTGCAACTTCTTTAATAACCATTTCAGCTAAATTTTTTTGCACCAATTCAGCAGACATAGCATTGCGCATCTCATCGGTTATTTCAATATTTTCACCGAAAAGGCGGTGTGCCATTTTGATTTGTTCGTCAAGCTGTGCGTTAAATTCAGCTAAACTGAGTTTGCGGTTGTTCACTTTTATAACAGCCGGATTTTCGGCGGCGCGGTTCAAATAGCCCGAAACACCGAATAAAGACATAAAACTCAGCGCGGTCAAGGCTAAAATGGCTTTTGCCAGCCAAGATTCCTGAGCTTTTCGTAATTGGGTTATCATTTCTTTTCTGTCCTTTAAATTATAACTATGCGACAATATAATAGATTTGTCATTTTATGCAAATACAAAATATTAGTGTTGAAAAGTTTTTTTAACTGGAAAATATTTTTTTAGTATGCTAAAAGAGGGGCAATATTTAATGTATTGAGGATAAAATTATGGCTAGAAAAATTATGATTGCCGGCAACTGGAAAATGAACGGACAGTTGGAAGACGGCGTAAATCTGGCTAAAGCCGTTGCGGCAGAAGTCAAAAACTTGGGCAAACCCGCATGTGAATTTTTGGTTTGTCCGCCTTTCACATTGTTGTATTCTGTTAAAAAAGCATTGCGCGGAGCAAAAGTTGCTCTCGGCGCTCAAGATGCTCATTTTGCGGTTAAAGGCGCACACACCGGCGATATCAGTCCGGCTATGCTGAAAGATTTGGGCTGCACTTATGTTATTCTCGGACACTCAGAACGTCGTGCCGATCATTTTGAGAGCAATGAATTAGTTGCTAAAAAAGCTGCTGCTGCTTATGAAAATGGTTTGAAAACCATTATTTGCATAGGCGAAACCGAAGCACAGCGTGATGAAGGCAAAACAATCGATGTTTGTTCGCAGCAGATTATGGGATCGGTTCCAGATAATGCCGATGCTTCAAATACCGTAATTGCCTATGAACCGGTTTGGGCTATTGGTACGGGCAAAACTCCTACAGCAGCCGATGTGGAAGAAGTTCATGCAGCTGTTCGTAAGGTTTTGGCTAAAAAATTAGGAAAAGCCGTTGCTAACAAAATGCGCATTTTATACGGCGGTTCTGTTAAACCAAATAACGCTAAAGAGTTTTTGTCATTACCAGATGTTGATGGTGCTTTGATTGGCGGCGCAAGTTTGAAAGCTGAAGATTTTATGGCTATTGCTAAAGCTGTTTGTTAATTTGTAGAGGAATTGAAATGAGTACAATTTTATTGGTTTTGCACTTGTTGGTTGCTATTTTCTTGGTGGCCTTTATTTTGTTGCAGCGTTCATCCGGCGGTGCATTGGACGGCTTAGGCGGAGGCAACGGCGCATCCAGCTTTTTGACCGCACGCGGGACAGGTAATTTTTTAACCAGAGCTACGGCTATTTTGGCAACTCTGTTCTTTATTACCAGTATGTCTTTATCTTTATATTATAAAGGTCATTCTACCCATGCTGCCGCTAAATCGATATTAGATGCGGCTCCGGTTGAACAATCTGTTCCTGAAGCGCCTTCTGCTCCCGAAGCTCCGGCTGCCGAGAAATAGTCAATGACTTTTCTGTAAAATAAATAAGGCACCTTAGTTTCTCTGAGGTGTCTTTATCACTTTAAAATATAGAGTTGGTCTTTATAAAATGTCTGAAAATACAAATAGTAAAACAAAATTTATTTTTATTACCGGTGGTGTTGTGTCATCATTGGGCAAAGGTTTGGCATCGGCATCATTGGCAGCACTGCTGCAGGCCAGAGGCTTTAAGGTAAGACTGAGAAAATTGGATCCTTATTTAAATGTGGATCCTGGAACAATGAATCCCTGTCAGCATGGTGAAGTTTTTGTAACAGATGACGGAACTGAAGCAGATTTGGATTTAGGACATTATGAACGTTTTTCAGGAATTCCGGCGACAAAATATGATAGCGTAACCAGCGGAAAAATTTATCAACGCGTTTTAGACAAAGAGCGCCATGGGGATTATTTGGGAGCAACTATTCAGGTGATTCCGCATGTTACCAATGAAATAAAAAACTTTATTCTCGGTAATCTGAATGATGAAGATTTTGTGCTCTGTGAAATAGGCGGTACAGTTGGCGATATTGAGGGGCAACCGTATTTGGAATCTATACGTCAATTGGCGTATGAATTGGGACGCGAGCGGACAATGTTTTTACATTTAACGCTTTTGCCTTATATTCCAACGGCCGGAGAGCTGAAGACAAAACCTACTCAGCACTCAGTGAAACAATTGCAGGAGTATGGTATTCAGCCTGACATTTTGCTTTGTCGTTCTCAGATAGAAATTCCGCAAAATGAAAAACGCAAAATAGCTTTGTTCTGTAATGTTAAAGAAGATTGTGTTATCGCGGCTCTTGATGCAAAATCTATTTATCATGTTCCTTTATCTTACTCGGCAGAGGGGCTTGACTATCAGGTCTGCAAATATTTCGGACTTGAGAACAGTAAAGCAGATTTAAGCAAATGGCAGCATATTGCCGAAACTATGTTAAATCCCGAAGGTGAAGTTAAAGTCGCAGTGGTTTGCAAATATCAACTGCAAGAAGCTTACAAATCAATTTCAGAAGCTTTGACGCATGGCGGGTTGGCCAATAGATTTCGGGTTAAGATAAAATGGGTGGATGCCGGAGATATAGAAGAAAACGGTGCGGATGAATATTTGAATGATGTCAGCGCTGTTTTAGTCCCCGGCGGTTTTGGTACTCGGGGAACCGAAGGCAAAATAGCCGCTGCCCGCTATGCCCGCGAGCATAATATTCCTTATCTTGGTATTTGTTTCGGTATGCAAATGGCTGTTATTGAAACAATGCGCAATGTTGCCGGAATAAAAAATGCCAACAGCAGTGAACTTTCTGATAATTGTGAAGCCGTTGTCGGTTTAATGACGGAATGGGATAAGGATGGCGCCAAACAAATAAGACATAAAGATTGTGATTTGGGCGGTACAATGCGTTTGGGGGCTTATCCGACAGTTTTAGATGAAAAATCAAAAGCTTTTCAAATATATGGTGCAAAGGAAATCAGCGAACGCCACCGCCATCGTTATGAAGTTAATATTAAATATGAACCGGTTTTGCGCAAAGCCGGAATGTTAATTACCGGAAAATCTCCCGATGGTTTGTTGCCGGAAATCGTTGAAAGACCAGATCATCCATGGTTTATCGGTGTTCAATTCCATCCGGAATTAAAATCAAAACCTTTTGCTCCGCATCCGCTGTTTGTAGCGTTTGTAAAAGCAGCAATTGAAAATAGTCGTTTAATTTAGTAGGAAAATAAAAAAATGAAACTTAAAAACTTGATTTTGCCTTTGGCCGCTCTGGCTGTATTGCCTTCCACATCAGCAAAAGCTTGGAGTTGGGGTGAATGGTATGAGGATTTGAAAACAGACGTAGCGGATACCTGGAGTTGCGGCCGGCTTGATGTTTACACACCTTTTTATGCATGGCACAACCGTTTGGCTTATGACAAAAAGCATATTGAAAAATATAATGAAGAAGCATGGGGCTTTGGTTTAGGCAAAGGCTTGTGGAAAGGAAATGAATGGCATGGCTTATATGCAATGGCATTTAAGGATTCAAATTTTTATCTTGAAACAATGATCGGCTATGCTTACCAATATAATTGGGATATATCCGAAAGCGGTGATTGGAAAGTTGGAGCGGGCTACACTATAGGTGTAACTCAGCGTCATGAGTATAGTTATATTCCGGTGCCTCTGCCTTTGCCGGTTGCCGGTTTAACTTATAAAAATGTTTCATGGCAGGCTGCTTATGTTCCGGGGATTAAAAATGACGGAAACGTATTGTTTACCTGGCTGAAATTTTCATTTTAACCTGATGTGAAGGAGCTTAGATATGGAGCAGAAAAAAATCAAAATAGGTAATTTTGAAATTAGCAACGAGCTGCCGATAGCGATTATTGCCGGTCCTTGTCAAATTGAAAGCAAGCAGCATGCAATTGATATTGCCGGAAAACTGATTGAAATTACCAATGAACTCGGTGTTAATTATATTTTTAAAGCTTCTTTTGACAAAGCCAACCGTACGTCTATTAATTCTCCGCGCGGCGTTGGAATAGACGAGGGGATGAAAACTTTTGCCGAAATTAAAAAACTTTATGGTTGTCCGATTTTAACAGATATTCATGAACGCGAACAATGTGCCATTGCTGCCGAATATGTTGATATTTTACAAATACCGGCTTTTTTGTGCCGACAAACGGATTTGGTGGTTGCTGCGGCAAAAACCGGTAAAATTATCAATATTAAAAAAGGGCAGTTTTTAGCTCCATGGGATATGAAACATTTGGTCATGAAATCTGTTGAATCAGGAAATGACAAAGTTTGCATAACTGAACGCGGAACATCTTTCGGTTATAACACTCTGGTTACGGATATGCGTGCTTTTCCGCAAATGGCCGCCGATACAGGATGTCCGATTATTTTTGATGCGACACATTCAGTTCAACAGCCGGGAGGTTTGGGCGGATGTTCCGGCGGAAACAGAGAGATGGCTCCGGTTTTGGCCAGAGCTGCGGTTGCGGTTGGTGTTGCCGCCGTGTTTATGGAAACCCATGAAAATCCGGAAAAAGCTTTGTCCGATGGTCCAAACAGCATTTATTTGCGTGATATGAAACGTGTTATCAGTGAATTGATGGCGTTTGATAAAGTTCGCAAAACACTTATAAAGTAATTAAAATCAAGAGCCTTTTTACAAGGCTCTTTTTTATATCTTGCGTTTTGGGCAAGTTTTTCATAAATTTAAATAAAATTTTATTTATAAGAAAGGCAAAAGCAAAATGAATAATGACGGTATTATAGATTTATCTAACAATTCAGCTCAATGTAAAATATCGCTTTGGAGCGCCGATTTATTGTCATTTAAACCCAAATGTGAAGAACAAGATGTTTTTTGGATGGGAGATTTGAATAAATTTGATAAATCGCAAGCAATCAGAGGCGGAATACCGGTTTGTTGGCCAAGGTTTGCGGCTGAAAAACTTAATGATAATTTGCCTCGCCATGGTTTTGCCCGAATTTCGGAATGGACTTTGCAAAGTTTGGATGTTTCCGAAAATGAAACTGAAGCCGAATTTTTATTGGTACCGGATATTAAATATAATGTTCAAGCGACAGCAATACTTCGTATAAAAGTAACGGATAAACTTGAGTACAGCCTCACAACAACAAATAACAGCGATAAACCCTTTGATTTCAGTGAAGCGCTGCATTGCTATTTTAATATCAGTTCAATAGAAAATATTGTCATAAAAGGCTTAACAGGCAGGCAATATAAAAGTTCATTGGACGGAAATATTTATACTCAAAATACTGATTTGAAAATCAACGGTGAATTTGATGCTGCATTTTTGAATCACAGTGAAAAAATTGAAATTGAAGATAAAAAATACAATCGAATTATTTCTATTGAAAAAAGCGGTTCCAAATCAACGGTTGTTTGGAATCCTGCAAAAGATTTGGCGGAGATGAGCCCTAATCAATATAAAAATTTTGTTTGCGTGGAACCTGCAAATCAAGGAGATTTTTTTGTTCATTTAGCTCCGAAATCAACGCATACCATAGCTATGACAATTCAAATTAAAAAAATAAAATAAAGAGGTAATATTATGGAAAAACAACAAGAATATAAAATATATAATGAAGCAATAGAATTTTTCGGCGATTTATCACAAAAAGTGATGGTTATTGAAGAAATGTCGGAACTGACCAAAGAATTGTGCAAAGATTTGCGTGATCGCGGCAATGTCGAAAATATTGCCGATGAGTTGGCAGATGTTGAAATAACATTGGCGCAATTGAAAATGATTTATAATATACATGATTTGGTTGAAAAACATAAAGATTTTAAATTACACCGTTTTGCTTCCAGAATGGCTGAACTTAAAGCAAATAAAAAATAATAAAGTTGTGTGAAATATTTAAAACAAAAACACCGCGGATTATAAAATCGACGGTGTTTTTTTGTCACTAGTTTTCCAAAAGCGGATTCACAATTATGCGGCGATAATTGTGATTGAATTCGGTTTTGGAAGATGCAATGCTGAATTTTTGAGCGGTTTGCTGTGCAAAAATTTGATTTTTACGGCGCAAAAGTTCAACACATTTCTGCAAATTAATTTTTTGTTTGCGGCGTTTTGCCAACACATCAAGCGTTTTCAAAAACAAATCAACCGGTTTCATCAAAGAAAAGTTATTCGGTATGGTTTCCAAAATTCTTGAAAACTTAATGTTGCGTTCTTTCATCAGTACGATGGTTTCATCCAATCCCTGAACAATGCTGGTAATAATTCGAAGAGTTTTGTTATAAGTTTCTTCATTTGAAGCATTGCGCGCCAGTTCGTCAAAAATTGACGATGAATACTCTGTTTGAATGTGTTTATTGTTAAGTTTTTCGTCAAACAGATAGCCATCGTATTTTTGTTTACGCTCTTCATCCAAATCGGCAATTGCCGGCTGAACAGCCTCAGGGTTGATTGCCAGACATACCGGCAGCATTAATGGCAGTTTGTCGCGGTAAAAATGCAGCAAAGTTGCAAATGCATCCAATGGTTTGTCGGGCTTGGTCAGTGCTGCGCATTCCCAGTCGATGTAGGTTTGCAGCAACTGTTCAACTTTGTGTTGAGGATAATCAACGTGGTGAGATTGATGTCTGCGATGAAATGATTGTATTTGTTTTTCGTTCATCCACGGAAGCAAATATAAGAACAATTTATCACAGTCATGCAACCAGCCTCTGAGAGAATAGTTTCCTATAAACTCATGTTCACACTCTAAAAATGCCATTTTGTGCTCAAGGGTGTAAGCAATGGAAGGAATACGCCATGGTCCTTCAGAATTCCATTTTTTACTGATTTTGATAAGTACTTGCCGCAAAGGACAGTTTAGAAAATCTATAGCCATAAATATAAAATTTAAAAATTATTTATTAGCTCCAATCTAAAGTGCTTTCGTAAAAAGTCAATAGTTTGTGATAATATTTTTGTATATTTTTTGCGGAAAAATGAAAATTTGGACATAAAGCTTGAC
>CAVIWQ010000051.1:0-9759 GCA_963646605.1 Bacteroidaceae bacterium | reverse complement strand
GAATGCCATTCAAGCGCTCTCCCAGCTGAGCTATAACCCCTTTATTTGCCCTTTTTATAATGAATACAAAGTTTCTTGTCAAGAATTTTTTGTTTTTATTATAAAATCACGGTTAATCAAATATCCAAATCATCAACAAATTTAGCGCGTTCAATAATAAACTTAAAACGTAATTCAGGATTTTTTCCCATAATACGCTCTACTTGCCGTCTTGTTTCAAAAGCTTCTTCTTTGCCTTCTTCGGTTCCGGTGTCAGGCAGCATAACACGTAAAAGCGTGCGTTTTTCTTTATCCATGGTCGTTTCTTTCAGCTGTTGAGCGCTCATTTCGCCCAAACCTTTAAAACGGCTGATATCTGCTTTTATGTTGCCTTTATTAACTTTTTTTAGGATTCTGTCTTTATCTTCATCATCAAGAGCATAATAGTTTTTTCCGGCAGCTGCTATTTTATAGAGCGGAGGCGTCGCAATAAACAAATGTCCGTTTTCTATAAGTTTTGGCATTTGCTGATAGAAAAAAGTCATAAGCAATGAAGTGATATGAGCGCCGTCGACATCAGCATCGGTCATGATAATAATTTTTTCATAACGCAGGCTGTCTTCTTTATAATCATCTTTAATACCGCAGCCCAAAGCTTCAATCATATCCTTTATTTCTTGGTTTTGAGCTATTTTATCCAATGAAGCGGCTGCTACATTTAAAATTTTTCCTCGTAAAGGTAAAATGGCCTGTGTCGTGCGGTCTCGTCCTTGTTTGGCAGAACCGCCTGCAGAATCACCTTCAACAATAAAAATTTCTGTGTCGTCAGCGGCATTTCTGGAACAATCGGCTAATTTCCCCGGTAAACGCAAACGTTTAGTAGGCGTTTTGCGCAGTTGGATTTTTTCTTCTTTTTTCTTGCGTCTGAATTCTGAACGGGTGATAACATATTCCAAAAGAGCCGAAGCATTTTCGGTATCTGATGAAAGCCAATGGTCAAAAGCATCTTTAACCGCTTGTTCCACTAAGCGGACAGCCTTATTGGATGTCAGTTTGTCTTTTGTTTGACCTTGAAATTCTGGATCGCGTATAAAAACAGACAGCATAATGCAGGCATCGCTCAAAAAATCTTCATTTGTGATGTTTGCCGCCTTTTTTATATTTGCCATTTCTCCATATTCTTTTAATCCCCGCAACAAAGCTGATCTGAATCCCAGTTCGTGTGTTCCTCCTTGCGGCGTAATAACAGTATTGCAATAAGAATGGCAAAATCCATTTTCATCAACAGGCCAAGTAATAGCCCATTCAACTTTTCCCTCATCGTTTGCCAACAGCGATTCGCCAGTGAACGCGCTGCGATTGATGGTCGCGCGCGAACCTAACTGATAATTTAAGAAATCCTTTAGGCCATCGGGAAAATGCAATTCACATTCAACAGGTGTTTGTTCTCCTTCACCGATAATTTCAGGAGCGCAGCGCCACAAAATATGAATTCCTTTGAATAAAAAAGCTTTGGAACGAGCCATTCGATATAATTTATTAGGAACAAAACAACAGTTTGTACCAAAAATTTCCGGATCGGGGCGGAATGTAATACTGGTTCCTCTGCGGTTTGAAACCGGACCGACAAATTCAAGCTTATCAAGAGGTTTGCCTTTGGAATAATGTTGGCGGTATAGTTTTTTGTCACGAGCCACTTCAATAGTCATTGATTCGGACAAAGCATTAACCACTGAAGAACCTACGCCGTGTAAACCGCCGGAAACCTTATAAGCTCCTCCGCCGAATTTTCCGCCGGAATGGAGCATAGTCATAATAACTTCAAGAGCTGATTTGTCTGGATATTTAGGATGTGCATCAACAGGGATACCTCGCCCGTTATCAGAAATGGTAAGTGAATAATCAGCGTGAAGAGTCATTTCAATCTTATTTGCATAACCGGCAACGGCTTCATCCATGGAGTTATCAAGAATTTCAGCTGCCAAATGGTGTAAAGCTTGTTCATCCGTACCACCGATATACATTCCCGGACGAGCACGAACCGCTTCCAGTCCTTCTAAAACCTGAATATCCTGAGCCGAATAAGAACTATTGACGCTTGTTGCGCCGTCAAACAAATCAGTCATTTCCAACCTTTGAAAAATATAATGAATCTAACCGCTAAACTAGCCTAAAATCATCTGTTTGGCAAGGTAATTTTTATAATTGGGAACATAGAAAACCCCGCCGAAGCGGGGTTAAATAAGACTATTTTTTATCTTTAAGATTAGGCGCCGTTTTTACATAATTTTCAACCATAACAGCAGCCTTTTTAGCCAACGCAACGCATCCCGGACCGGCAACACAGCCGCCTTCGCAGCACATAACTTCAATCATATTGAAATCGCAGCCTTTTGTAGCGTATTGTTTTAACAGTTTAACATTGGCTTTGCTTAAACCGTTAATAGCCGTCGGTTTATATTCGGCATTGCCTTCCACTAACGATGCAACCGCTCCGGCAACTCCGCCGCTGATTGGAAACTTGCGGCCTTGAGCACATGAAATTTTCGAAAATTCCTGAGCCTCGCATTCTGTTACTTTGATACCGCTTGCTGTAAGCATTGCGCCGATTTCTTCGAAGGTTAATACATAATCAACGTTTGGATCGTTTTCGGCTTCAGCGCGTTTTGCCAAACACGGACCAACAAATACGGCAACACAGTCAGGCTGTTCTTGTTTGAGCAATTCAGCTGTATAATACATCGGAGTGCGTGTGTGGGAAACAAACGGCTTGATTTCCGGAATATGTACAGTAGCAGCTTTGTAATAGGCCGGACAGCATGAAGTTGTCATCAGCTTTTCGCCGTTTTCCATTTTTTCAATAAACTCAGCAGCTTCTTTGCGTGTTGTAATATCAGCACCGACGGCAACTTCAACAACATCGTTAAAACCAAGCTTTTTCAAAGCGCCGATAAGTTGATTAACTGTTCCGGTAAATTGACCGATAACAGCCGGAGCCAGCATAGCAACAACTTTTTTGTTTTCGTTGGCCAATGATTGAAGTACATCAACGATTTGCGAAGTATCGACAATAGCTCCAAAAGGACAAGACATCAGGCATTTCCCGCAAAGAATACATTTTTCGGCATCAATATGCTCTTTGCCGTTTTCATCTTTGCTGATTGCGCCGACTGGGCAAGCCTCTTCGCAAGGAACGGGAACTTGAACAATGGCGTTATAAGGACAAACATCATGACAGCGGCCGCAGGAAATACATTTTGTTTCATCAATATGCGAACGACCGTTTACAATAGTAATAGCCTGTTTTGGACAGTTTACCTGACAAGGACGGGCAAAGCAGCCGCGGCAGGCGTCTGTTGCAAAATAGTGTGTTTTCGGACAAGCTGAGCAGGCTTCAGAAATCACAGATATTTTATTTGCGGCATGTTCGCTGCGTGATATTGCCTTTTCTCCATATTCATTCAGTCCGGTTAATTCATCGCTTTCATCATCCGGAGCAAATCCCATTGCAGCCATGCAGCGATATTTTACAACGGCTCTTTCTTTATATGTGCAGCAACGGTTTGAGGATTCGCTTTTAGGATTTATTTCCAAAGGAATGCGATCCGCATCAGCAAAGCGATTTTGCAAAAATTTTTCAACGATTTTAACCAGAATTTGAGTGCGCATCTGGCTGGCATTATTTTTTGGTGTCAGCATTATTTTTTTAGTCCTGTCTATTTTTGAGTTGTAATTTTATTTTATCTTTTAACAATACGATACATTTCGGTCAAGGTTAAAATGAAATCAGCTGAAAACAATTGTTTTAGTAAGCAATTTGATTCAGATAAAGTCCGTGAGCCGGTGCGGTAGGACCTGCGGAAGCTCGGTTTTTGCTTTCGAGAATTGTCTTAATGTCTTCAGGTGCCAGATGTCCGTCTCCAACCAATTTTAATGTGCCGACCATATTACGTACTTGATGGTGCAGAAAAGAACGCGCTTCAACGTAAAAAGCTATATTTTCTCCATTTTGTACAATATCCAATTTATTCAAAGTTTTAACAGGCGATTTTGCCTGA
This sequence comes from Bacteroidaceae bacterium, assembly GCA_963646605.1. Classification (GTDB taxonomy): domain Bacteria; phylum Pseudomonadota; class Alphaproteobacteria; order RF32; family CAG-239; genus JAFUYI01. Next base: position 5,722 of record CAVIWQ010000051.1, on the reverse strand, counting down.
CACTTTGCAGCGCGGAAAGAGGTAAAATCATGGTGTCCAAGTAAAAATTGTGCACCTGCGCGCATTTTTTCCACATCAAGCGGGACATAAACCCACCAACTACGGTATTTATCAAGCACCAACGGCGAGCGGCGGTTGGTTATTCTGTAAATATAGCTGCGCCCTTTGGCTGAAAATCTGGCATTAAAATTTTCATCAACTAATTCTGCTTTCAAAACCGAAACCGGTGCGTCCAAGTTTCTCAAATGAGCATTCATCGCTTCCCGAACTCGAAAGGGGTCAATAGAAGTTTCTAAATCAAAATGAGCAACTTGTCCCAAAGCGTGAACCCCCGCATCGGTGCGTCCAGCGCCGTATACTTCGGTATTTTGTCCTAAAAAGCCAAAAACAGCTTTTTCCAAATATTCCTGAACACTTGGACCGTCTAATTGTTTTTGCCATCCCAAAAGACCGGTGCCGTCATATTCGACGGTAATTTTATACCGCTGAACCATTTTAAGCTTTAAGCGGCTGAAACAGATTTTTTAATATTGGAAGAACTTTTTTCTGTTGAAGAAAGTCCCAATTTTTCTTCAATAGCCCAAATAACTTTTAAAGCATCAAAAGCATTTTCTCCGTTGATACGAGGTGTTTCAATGCCTTTTATGCACTTTATAAAGTGATTTAATTCGGCTTGCAAAGGCTGATTTGTCGGAATGAATAACTGTTCAACGCTGCCTTTCAAACCATAATTCATCCATTCGGGGATTTCTTCTTGATTGACATAAGGCATACGTCCTTGCGAGTGAACGTTAATGCTTTGATTAATGAAATCCATGTCAATATAGTTTGTATCTGTCGTAACGGTTAAAGTACGAACACGCGCTTGTGTGATTCGGCTGGCGGTGATATTAGCGGTAACCCCGTTTTTAAATTGCAGCAAAGCGCTGATATAATCTTTTCCTTCAGGGTGATCCGGAGTTTTAACCGCAACGGCCTGAACATCAACGACCGGCGATTTAACCAAAGATTGAATAACCTCCACGTCATGAATCATTAAATCCATGGCTACCGAAACATCGGTAATACGGCCTGAAGCAGCCGACATGCGTTGAGCTGTCAGCGAACGGATTTTTGAAGTATCCGATAAAATTTTTGCCATTTGTTCAACAGCCGGATTGAAGCGTTCAATATGTCCAACGCAAAGCGTAACATTATTTTTTGCAGCGGCATCAATCAAGCGGCGGCAGCCTTCCGGTGAAGTGGCCAAAGGTTTTTCCATCATGCAATGGATGCCATGGTTTAAGAAAAATTCGCCGACATCAGCGTGAGTAACGGAAGTTGTAACCACGCTGACTGCGTCTACTTTTTTTGCAACTTCTTCCATTGAAGAAAAAGCTTTAATACCGAAAGTTTCAGCCGCGGCTTTGGCTGCTTCGGGAAAAATGTCAAAAACACCGACCAGCTCGACATCAGGCATATTTTTGTATGTTTTAATGTGGTTTTTGCCCATCATGCCGGCGCCGATAACGGCAACTTTAAGTTTTCCCATTTTAGTAAAATCCTCGCAAAAATTAGTAAAAAATCAAATCTGGGCGGAAATATAGCATAAAACTTGATTTTTTTCTTTTAACATCTTGTTACATATTGTTACAAACCGCCCGATAAAGCACTGTTAGATTTATTTGATAAGGTTCTTGATTTTTTCCGCTGCTTCAACCGAGGGGTTTAAGGCTTTTACCGGCTTAAAATCAGCTATGTTTTTGTCGTCAATATCAGCCGCGTATTTACCGTCAATTAATGATTTAACAAAGCGTGAGTGTTTGGATGTCAGCCAATTTTTTCCGCTGAAAATAAAAACGGGCTTGTTTGTGCCGCAAGCCTCGCTGGCCATTGAAACAGAATCTCCCGTTACAATAATTTGATTAGCGCAAGCATAAAATCCCATAATCGGGTTTTCCTTTTTTTCTCCCCACAGGTAAGTATATGCCGGAATATCTTTTATTTTGCTCATAATAATATCCTCGGCGCTTTTTCCTGTTCGCCGTGATGTCGTAATCAAAATCGAACCGCAAAACTGTTGCTGGACTTTAGCTATGCTTTCGGCCAAAAGAGAGGCGTTTTCATCACTGAAAGGTTTTCCTTTTATGGCGCCGCCGACCAAAACAGCGGTTAACGGACGCGGAAGATTTAAAAAGACAGGTTCCCATTTTTTACGCGCTTCAGCTAAAGTTGCCGGTGTTACACGATGGGGGCAGCCTGTAATGTAAAAAATATTATCTCCTTGAGCTTTGCCGCGGTCATGTTCTGAAACAACCACCAAATCCATATCCTTAAAACCATATGTTCCGGGGATCATAAGCTGAACGATTTTAGTTTTGCCTTTGGAGCGGCGTTTAAGCCAAAGAGCTATGGGAGCTGTTCTTCGGCTGATGGACAGCACAATATCCGGATAATCTTTTGTTTTTAAATTATCGGAAGCTTTTGTATCAACTCCGATTAAAAAATGTCTGCCGCGCAGCTGGTTGGGAAGAGCAGCCAGTTTTGTATAAACTATTTTTTTTTCGATAATTTCAAAATCATCGGCAAGTTCCTGCAAAATGCCTTTTGCTTGTCCGATACTTCCCATGCGGTTGTCAAACAAAGCCCAAATTGTTTTTTTCATATCCATAACCTCAATAAAAAAATGGTCAAAAATATTTTTGTGTATTATATTAAAGGCGTAAGCAAACTCAATCATTAATTTGAAGCGAGGGGAAAAGATGAAAATATTACCGGTTATAATGGCTGCGGCTATGCTTGCTGCCGGCGATGTAAACGCTCAGTACAGCGCCAACAAAGAAGCTCAATATCTGGCAGTTGTAAAAGCTGTTTCGAATGTTAAAATAAATGATGAAGAAAATTTGCGGCAGGTTGAAAAATTGCGTGAAAATACCAGATTTAATGAAAAACTGCAAAAAATGCTTAATAAATTAGACAATAGCCGCAACAAAGATTCGAAAAATCGCAAGGTTTTACAGATATTAGAGCGGGCAGGAAAAGAAATTTATGATTTACTTGACTAAAAAAGTTGCATTTTTGTCAAAAAGTGTTATCTTTCGTCAAGATAATTTATAAAGGGTGAAAAAAATGAAAAAAATAAATTTGTTTATTCTGGGCGTCAGTGCCTTTTTGAGCGGTTGTCAAACCTGCACAACCTGCGGTAAAGACGGTTGTCATAAATTTTTGGCTATGGGCTGCAATCAAACAGCAAAAGAAGCTGTTGTTGTTGAACAGCAGCCGACAGTTGTTCAAACTCCGGTTACCGTTAAAGAAGATCAAATTAGATATTATGTTGTTGAGCAAGACAGCAGCTGCTTGAGTGAAAGCGCTGTTATTAAAGCTCCTGCCGTTAGCAAAGACGTTAAAGTAAATGAATCTGACTATCAGTCATTTTCACGCCGCGTGGCTGTAAAAGGCAGCAGTGATAATTTTATTACTTATGAATACCGTGATATTCGTGTTGACGAATTAATGCCTTTGGCTGCGCATTATTGCAGCGAACACGGCAATCGTACGGCTATTTTGCGCAAAATAAATCTTTACCACGGCTATTATCGCCGCGTTACCTTTGACTGTGTTCGCTTGTAATCGGTAAAAATAAACCCTATATAGATACCAGAAAAAGATTTTGGATTTTTAAGAGTATCAAATGGGAAAAGATTTATATGCAATTTTAGGGGTCAGCAAAAACGCTGATAAAGCTACAATTAAATCGGCTTATCACAAGCTGGCCCGCAAATATCATCCGGATGTCAATAAAGACAATCCTGCAGCTGCCGAAAAATTTAAGGAAATTTCGGCAGCTTATGATATTTTAGGCGATGAAGCCAAACGAGCAAAATACGACAATAACGAAATTGATTCCGATGGAAAACCAACAGGTTTCGGAGCCGGTTTCGGGCAGGGCGGTTTTAATCAGGGCGGCGGCAATCCGTTTGGCGGCGCCAATGGCTTTTATTATACTTCTTCTGCCGGCGGAAAAGGCGGAGATTTTGATTTTTCTTCTATTTTCGGCGATGACATTTTTTCTGCTTTCGGCGGCAATGCCGCTGGTCGCGGGCGTTCACGCGCACGGAAAGGCGAAGACATTGCCTATACGATGAAAATAGATTTTCTGTCGGCAGTCAGAGGTTCGGAACAACAAGTCAACCTCGGCGGAAAAAACATTAATGTTAAAATTCCGGCAGGAACAGTCGATGGACAGACTTTGCGCTTAAAAGGTTTGGGCAAAGTCGGCTATATGGGCGGAGAAAACGGCGATGTCCTTATTACCCTGAATGTTGAAAAACATCCTTATTTCAGCCTTGAAGGACAAAATGTGGTTATGGAATTGCCCATCACGGTAAAAGAAGCAATTTTGGGTGCTAAGGTAATTGTTCCGACTATTGACGGACAAGTTGCCGTAAAAATTCCGCCTTATGCCAGCAGCGGTGAAAAACTGCGTTTGAAAGGCAAAGGTTTGAATAATTTTAAAGGCGTCGGCGATGAAATTATAGTTTTGAAAATTGTTGCACCGCGCCAAAAAAATTCCGAACTTGAAAAAGTTTTGGAAAAAATGCCCGATGAAAATGTTCGGAGCTTTTAATGCACCTTGAAACTATCAAAGACTTTGACTGGCTTAATGAACCGGAGTTTAATTTTGCTTCCGGTTCATTGGTTGCCAAAGCTGCTGCTGAAACGGATTTTTTTCAAGATAAGCGCGGCAATATAGCAAAAGACAACGGACATTTTTTTTACATAAAAAAAGAAGGAAATTTTATTTTTAAGGTTGTGTGGAAAATAGCATCGAATCAGCCTGAGGGGGCGCAATATGGCCTGATGGGGCGGATTGATGCGCAAAATTTGTGTAAATTGGCTTTGATTAAAGATAAAAACGAAAATTTATTTTTATCTTCTTCTGTTATTCAGAATGGCTATATTGATACGGCAGTTCAGTTCTTAAACGGAAAATATGAAGAAATAACTTTCCAGCTTTGCGTTGATGACGGTTATTTGAATCTTTTTTATTCACTTGACGGAATGCATTTTGTTTTTGCACGCCGCTTTTGTTTTTGGGCCGCAGATTCAAAATTAGCAGCAGGAGCCTATATCTGCAATCCTTCAGCCCAAAATTTTTCTGCTGTGTTAAAAGATATTTCGGTTAAAGCTTATTGATAAATAAACGTTATCGAACAATCATTTCTTTTGCATTTGCAAGCAGAAACGGCTTCTTCCTGTGATAAAGGAAGCTGTGATATATGATATTCATTGTCCAAAAGTTTTTTAGGAAAGTTTTTTGGGATTTTATGTTTGGTTGGAGAAACAAACAAATATTTTAAACCAGAATCCTCATTTCCCCAATTTGTTTCGGCAATCATTCGGCAGGCGGTTGTGGGAAGATTTCGGTAAATTAGAGTAAAACCTTGTTCAGAATTCAGTGCGCGGAGAATGACTTCACCTTTGAAAGCGTGTTTTATTTTTTCTTTTCCATCAATCATATCGGCCGGAACAAGCTTTTGCAAAACGGCAATGCTGTTGTTTAATCCGTCATAAGGCGGATGTCCTTTATAAAAGGCGTAGGTGCTGTTAATAATTATGGCTGTCTGATTTATTAAATTAACAATCTTCGCTCTTTCCATCAGCCGAAAATACACATTAATGCTGGCAACGCCGATAATGGCGATACACGCGAACAAAACTAATATGCCTTTCAGCGTTTGCC
>CAVIWQ010000050.1:6916-10178 GCA_963646605.1 Bacteroidaceae bacterium | reverse complement strand
GCGTACAGTGATAAAATACGCGGTTTGGTTTTATTGAGAATAAAAGACAATAAAAAACTTTCAGGTTGGCAGGCCGTTGTTTATCCACGCGGCGGATATGCTTTGTTTAATGTTCCCGTGCGAGGATATTTTGAACAGCATGTTGTCAATATGAGTTCCGGAGCTTGGTGCCGTTTTACAAATATAAATGCCGTGTGTTGGGGAATATTTGAAGATCGTCTTTATTTCGGATCAGGCAACGGAGTTTATTTGTTTGATGAAGGGCATTCCGACAGCGGTCTTCCGATTTGCGGAAATGTTCATCAGGCCTATTGTAATTTGGGCACTGATAATCTGAAGAAAATTCAAATGCTCAATCCGAGAACCAAAAGCTCGTCTGTTTTTGCACTAAACATATATACCGATATGGACTTTACAAATGAAGAACGGGGATATGTCGAAAATATTGGAAATTCTGACGGTAACAAGTGGAATGAGAGCCGTTGGAGCAGTTTGAAAAATCCAATCGGTACAAAATGGGCGACATTAAAAAGCCATGTCCGCAGTCAATGGATTGGCAATAATGCCGTTGGGTATAAAGCCTCATTGGTTTTTAAAACCAAAACCCGAGGAAATTTGATTGAATGGTATAATACGGGATTTCGCTTTGAGCAAGGAGGCGGTGTTGTCTGATGTGTTTTATGATAAAAGCGGCTTTACGGCAGACTTTGTGTCTGCTGGGCTGAAATTAAAAAATGAAGAAATGAGGCAAGGTTTTTCCCTTGCCCTTTTTTATGACAAGAAAATGGTCGGCGGCGTGGTCTTTACGGAATTACGCCCGAAAAATTCGGTTTGGCTGCACATTTATACAACAGATCGTCATTGGTGCAGTAAAAGGGCTTTGCAAAAGATATTCGGTGTGGGTTTTGAGGCACTGGGGTGTCGGAGAATTAATGCTTTGATTGCCGTTGACAACCACGCTTCTTTGTCGTTGGCAGAGCGTTGCGGTTTTGTAAGAGAAGGAAAAATGCGGCGTTACGGAGCCGATGGACAAGATGTGTATGTTCTGGGGCTTTTGCGTGAAGAATGCAAATTTATTAAACAAAAAGGAGAAAATAAAATGTCTGGAGGATTTAAAGCTGTTGGAAATGCGTTAGGCGCGGGAACGGCAAACATAAAACCTTATGATTCAGAAACAAATATATTGAATTATTTGAAAAATTATAACAGCCAAACTTATGACAATACTTTGAATAATCTGGTTAACAATGCCTATAATATGAGCCAAAACCTCAATAATATGGGGAATTATACTTTTAATGTCGATGGATCGGATGAAGCAAGAAAACGCGCTGAAAATGCCACGTGGCAGGCTTATAGCGACAGGCTGCAGCCGAAATTTGAGCAGCAAACAAATGATTTGGAAACCCGCTTGCAGAATCAAGGGATTACAGTTGGAAGCAATGCTTATAGCCGCGCTATGTCTAATTTGCGGCAAAATCAGAATGACAGTTATAATCAAGCAGCATATCAAGCTGTTTTATCAGGGCAAAATGCTTTTAATAACAGTCTTGCAAATGCTGTTTCAGCCGGAAATTTCAACAATAATGCGCAAGCGGCTTATATCAGCCAGATTTTATCGCAGTTGCAGGGTTCTCATTCCGGTTATGACAATGCAATGAATATATACGGTATTCAAAACGGGGTTGACCGTAGAATTGATGCAGCCAATCAGTCTAATTCGGCAGGACAGCAGCAAGCAGGCATGCAGGCTGCTTTGACAGCGGCGCAGCTTGGTATGATGTTTTCGGATGTTCGTTTGAAAGAAAATATCAAACCGGTCGGACAGCTGCATAACGGTTTGACGGTATATTGCTTTAATTTTATCGGTTCTAAAGTTCCGCAGCTGGGGTTATTGGCGCAAGAAGTTGCTGAAGTTTGTCCAGAAGCTGTTTATCAGGATAAAAACGGGTATTTGCTGATACGCTATGACAAAGCCTGCAATTTTAATCAAAAACATAAAGGAGAATAAATATGCCCTTTGATTCACAAGGAAAATTTACACGCCTGCATAGTTGGGAACAAGACCGTATTGATGATATTGATATTGTCAGTGATCATCATGATGAGGAAGATGATAATTTTGCCGATGGTCTTAATGAATGTTTGCTCCGTAACGGATTGGTGCCGTTGGAAGGCAATTTGAATCTCGGAGGTTTCAAATTGGTTAATTTAGGCGACCCGACTTCGGCTCAAGATGCTGTTAACCGCCGTCAGCTTGAAAAGACAAAAAACGAAGTTACGGAACAGCTTAATCAAACTTTGTGTGTCGGTGATTTAAAATGTTCAGCTTTGCAAAGTGATCATAACAATTGGCTGTTGTGTGACGGAAGAGAGATTGAGCGTAACAACTATGAAGAATTGTTTTCTGCCATAGGAACGGCTTTCGGCAAAGGAAACGGGACAACGACTTTTAATATACCGGATTGCCGGGGAGTAACCGTGCGAGGTTCGGACAATGGGCGCGGACTTGATAAAGACCGTGTTTTCGGCAGTTACCAGCAAGATGGAGCTCCAAACATTACGGCCGGCTGGCGTTCGGATTGTTATACATCGGCAGAAGAGAGCGGTGCAGTCACCGGAAGCGCAACCGGTAATCGCGGTGGTGATAATCCGGTAAATAATCAAAGACAATTTAAGTTTAGTGCTGCACGTTCCAGTTCCGTTTATGGGCGCGCATCTGAAATCAGGGTCAAAAATATTGCTTTGAACTATTTTATAAAGGCGCGGGAGGATTGATATGGCAGGATTAATGACACAAAACGGAATTTTAATTCGCAGAGGCGACAGTTTTGATATTGTGATGAATTTTAAATTGAAAAATGGAGAACCCATGAATATTGAAGGGGCCTCGGTTTTTCTTGTTATACAAAGTCCCAAAGGAGAATTTTTACATAAAATTGTTGCCGAAATCATCAATGCTGAAAAAGGTACGGCGCGGATAAAAATAAAACCGCAGCATACCTTAATGGATGTTGGATTTTATGCGGTGAACATAAAAACAATTCTTAAAAACGGCGATGTTCATACAATTTTTCCGCAAGATGTGACAGCTAACGGTGTATTTCAAATCAGCGAGGAGGTTTCAGATGGCAGAAGTTAATTTGTTTGAAAATTATGCGGCAAAAGATTTCAGTGTTTTGTTTCAGAAAGATGTCAATTTAGATACAAAAATTGACATCAGGTATATAAAATCGGGCGAAGAAGAAATAAAATATTATGT
>CAVIWQ010000050.1:0-6857 GCA_963646605.1 Bacteroidaceae bacterium | reverse complement strand
GCTGAAGGAAACAGCGGCGGAAGGTCAAAAAAATGTTGAACAGCTGGTTGAACAAGCCGAACAAAATGCAGAGGCTGCAGAGCAATCGGCTAAAGACGCAAATGATGTTCTTTTGACGGCAAAAGACAAAGTTGACGAGTTTGTTGATAATGGTTTGGAACAGATAGCCGCATCATTGGAAAATATCGTAACGCTTAGCGGCGAGCAGAATATTGTCGGTGATAAAACTTTCAGCGGATTGCTGCAGGCTGTGACGGCTGAAGAAAACGATGTTTCAAATCAGGTTGCAACGACGGCTTTCGTAAATGGCGGAAATGTAACAGATAAGGGAAGCGGCTATATAAAATTTGCCAGCGGGCTTATTTTGCAATGGGGAAGACTTGTTGTTGACAACACAACGGCTTCCGTAACTTATAAACAGCCTTTTTCCGGCACGTCTTATGCCATTGCTACCGGTCGAACTTCAACAGCTACGGCAACCAATGGGGTTTACACGCTTTTGATACGCAGTTATTCAACAACCGGATTTAAATGTTACACCGTCAATACGGCAGCTTGGTGGTGGATAGCGGTAGGTTTTTAGGAGAAAACTATGGTTGATTTCAAAAATATAAAAATGGAAAGAGCGCATTTTGATGCCGAACTTTACGAAAAGTGGTCGGATTGGTGCAATGCCAACGGTTATGAAATTATCGAAAATAATAATTGTTTTTGTTGCAAGAAAAACAAAGCCGAAATTTTAACCTATCGGGAAAAAAGATTGGCTGCTTATCCGGATATCGGAGAACAGCTGGATATGATTTATTGGGATAAAGTCAATAATACAAATTCGTGGGTGGAAAAAATCAACGGTGTTAAAAACAAATATCCAAAAGAATAGCGGGGCGGAAGCCCTTTTTTTGTGAGGTGTAAAATGGAAAATATAATTATAACCGGCGGAGTTTCGGGGATGGTGGCATTAATCGGAGTGTTGTGGAATTTGATAAAGATAGGAAGTTGGAAAGGAGCTTTGGAAGAGCGTTTGAATATAATGACAATGCGTCTTGATAAAGCCGACAAAGAAACGGCTTCGGCTATTTTAATGCAAAATCAGCAAAATATTATGTTGGCTAAATTGGAAAGCAAGTTTGACAGTTTTGAAAATAAATTGGATTTGCTGCTTAATTGCAAATGCAAAGGAGGTCGCAATGGAGCCTGAAAATTTTGATGATTTGCAAATTCTGGCCCGCACGCTGTGGGGAGAGGCCAGAGGCGATGGGCAGGAAGGAATTGAAGCGGTTGCCAGAGTTATTGTCAATCGTTACCGCGCCGGCAAGTGGTTTACGGGGTATGTTATGGAAAAAGGAAAGAAAAAGGCTTCGATAAAGCAAACCTGTTTGAAAAAATTTCAGTTCAGCTGCTGGAACAAAAATGACATTAATTATCGAAAATTGTTTGCGGTTGATGAAAATGATAAAATTTTTGTTTTGTGTTTGAAAACAGCTAAGAAAGCAATTGCAGAGCAGTTAACTGATTTTACCAACAATGCAACATTTTATCACACAAAAGACATTTTCCCGAAATGGGCGCAGCATCACAGTCCGTGCTATGAAACAAAAAATCATCTTTTTTATAATGATATAAAATAATTTTCAGCAAAGGAATAAAAATGAAAGAACATAAATTTTGCCGGTACCGTTTTTTTAAGTGGCTTATTGTTCAAGCCGTAAAAGACAAAAAGCTTTATTGGCTTTTGTGGGGAATAATATTGGCATTGTGTTTTGCCGGAAGCCGTATGGCAGATTTACTCTAATGGCAAAGACGGTTTTGATATTGATGATGGCGGCGGCTTTGGTTGCCGCCTCGTATATTTTGGGATGTTCTCAGGCAAAAACCGAAATTTTAACGAAAAAAGTTGAGGTGATAAAGTATGTCGAAAGAAAAAAATCAGAAATTTATGCGCGTCCTAATGCCGATCGCAATGCTTTGCTTGAGCTCATGCGCAAAGGAAAGTTATGATTATTGTCCGATTTATCCGCCGGCGGGAACAAATGTTGCCGAAGAATTAGAAAAATTGAGTTTTGAGCAGGCTCCTCATTTTTGGGAATGGCTGTCCAGAATTGATAAATTGCGCCGTGAACTGGCTTTGTGTCAATAAGTCGATAAAAATTCTTGGCAAACTATTAAAAATTGCATATTATGCACCTGATTTTTAACATTGATGAAGAAGGCCTATGTTCAAAAAAATTATTACTAGGATAATGTCGCTTAATTTTGTGGTTAACTATCGCAAAATTTTTCCTTATGTAAAGCCATATTGGTTTAGGGCTCTCATATCTGTGCTGATTACTATTCCAATCGGTTCAATGGATGCGGTTATTGCGTGGTCGCTCAAACCCTATATGGATGTGGTTATGGTGGAAAAATCAACCCATGCGACCAGTTATATTCCCTTGCTGATTATTGTTTTCAGCTGTATGCAGAGTTCGTTAAACTATGCTGCGACTTATCTGAACACTTGGGTCGGGCGCAAAATTGCCAATGATGTTAAAATGGATTTGTTTGACAAACTTATGCTTAATGAAGCCAGCTTTTTTGATACTACAACTTCAGGTAATGTTATGATGCGTTACAATAACGATGTCGACGCTGCCTGCAATGGTTTGCTGTCAAACCTTAAATTGTTCACCACCCGTGTGTTTTCATCTATTTCGCTTATTGCCGTTTTGTTTTACAATTCATGGCAGTTGGCGGTAGTTGCGGTTGTGGTTTTGTTCGGCGCTTTGTATCCATTAACAACCGTACGCCGTAAAATTAAATCAGTTATGGATAAAACCATTTTTTCGGGCGCTGCGGTTATGAGCCATTATAATGAAACTTACAGCGGCAACCGAATTATTACATCATACAATCTGTACGGTTATCAGCGCAAACGTTTTCACGATACATTAAAATCGGTGTTTAAATTGGGCATCAAAATGATTCAGCGTACGGGAATGATGTCGCCTTTGATGCATTTTATCGTTTCGTTGGGCATTGCTCTTATTATTTGGATAGGCAGCTATCTGATTGTTCATAAAGAAATTACGGCCGGTAACTTTGTGTCTTTTATTACGGCGTTGATTATGCTGTATAATCCGATTAAATCAATCGGCAATAACTATAACAATGTGCAAATGGCGTTTATGGCCATGGAACGTGTGTTTTCGCTTTTGGAACGAATTCCGGCTATTCACAATTGTGAAAATCCAATTACTTTAAAAGAAGTTAAAGATGTTATTGAATATAAAGATGTGTCTTTTTCTTACGTTCGTAACAAGCCGGTGCTTAAAAATATCAATTTATCGATTAAAGTCGGACAGACGATAGCGTTTGTAGGAAATTCCGGCGGAGGAAAAACAACTTTGGTTAATTTGCTGCCTCGTTTTTACGATGTTAAAGCGGGTTCTGTTATGATTGACGGAGTTGATATTCGCAAATATGATTTGAACTCTCTGCGCGACAATATCGCGGTGGTTTTTCAGGATAATTTTTTGTTTGCAGGAACAATCAGAGATAATATTTTGCTGGGTAATGAAAATGCTTCTGACGAAGAAATAAAATACGCGGTTAAGAATGCTTGTTTAGATGAGTTTATAGCCAGTTTGGATAAAGGTTTGGATACGGAAATCGGTGAACGGGGCGTGCTGCTTTCCGGTGGTCAGAAACAGCGTATTGCCATTGCGCGCGCGTTTATCAAAAATGCTCCGATTGTTATTTTGGATGAAGCGACTTCGGCTTTGGATAACAAATCGGAAGCGGTTGTGCAGCAGGCTATTGATAATTTGATGAAAGACAGAACTGTCTTTATTATTGCCCACCGATTGTCAACTGTACGCAATGCCGACAGGATTGTCGTTGTTAATTACGGCGAAATTGCTGAAAGCGGTACGCATGAGGAATTGTTGGCTAAAGAAAACGGTGTGTATGCTTCGCTTTATAAAAGCCAATTGAAATAAGAGAGGTTTGTAAATGAAAAAAGAGCTTTTGGCTCCGGCCGGAGATATTGAAGCCGGTTATGCTGCTTTATATTATGGAGCCGATGCCGTTTATCTTGGGTTGAAACATTTTTCGGCAAGGGCAACTGCGGCAAATTTTGACGAAGCCGAATTAAATGCTTTTGTCGGTTATGCCCATAGTCTGAAACGTAAAGTTTATGCGGCGGTTAACACTTTGGTTCAAGAAAACGAATTGCCCGAACTGCTGAAAAGTTTGGATATTTGTTCCAATTGCCGTGTAGACGGCATAATTCTTCAGGATTTGGGTGTTGCCCGTATTATAAAAGAGCAATATCCTGAGTTGGAGCTTCATGCCAGCACGCAAATGGCCGTGCATAATAAGCAAGGCGCTTTGGCTTTGCAAAAAATGGGGTTTAAGCGTGTTGTTTTGGCGCGTGAGCTCTCTTTAGCTGAAATAAAAGATATTGCGTCTATTCCTAATTTGGAAACCGAAGCTTTTATTCACGGTGCTTTGTGTTATTCATACAGCGGTTTATGCCTGTTTTCATCGCTGGAAAGCGGACGCAGCGCCAATCGCGGAAAATGTTTATATCCTTGCCGTTCTGCTTTTAAAGGAGCTGCCGGTGAAAAACACTATTTTTCAATGAAAGATATGGCGCTGCAGGACGATGTGTTGAAAATGCCGGTTACATCGCTTAAAATAGAAGGGCGTAAGAAAAACGCTTTATATGTGGCAGCTGTTACCGATTATTATCGCAATATCTTAGATGGGCATGGAGCACAAATTCAAAAAGAAGAAAATATAAAGCAAATTTTTTCCCGTCCGTGGTGCAAGTTCATGTTTAACGGTAAAGATAAAACCGTGGTCGATCGTGATTTTGTCGGTCATAGAGGGCTGCCGGTAGGAAAAGTTGAACAAGTTTTCAAAGGCAGAATGATTTTTCACGCCAGTCATAAAATTTCACGCCATGACGGTTTGCAGATTGAAATAGAAGGACAAGAAAAACCTTTTGGATTTTCTGTGCAGGATATGCAGGTGAAAGGACGCAAAGTTTTTGAAGCTTTGTCCGGCGATGATGTAACTGTTCAATTGCCGCCGAAAGCAGCCGGTCTGGCAAAAGGGCAGAAAATTTATTTGGCATCGGCCAGTGAAGTGAAAGGCGGCTATGATTACAGCAAACCCAAAGCCGGAGAATTTATTCGGCGGTATCCGATTGATGTTGAGGTAGATATTGCCTCTGAAAAAGTTACGGCTCAGGTCGGCAGCGTTCAAAGCTGTGTGAATGGTTCGTTTGAAAAAGCCGAAAATCCGGCCAAAACGGAAGATGCCGTTAAAAAAGCTTTTGCCAAAACCGGAGATACTGTTTTTGAGTTAAAAAAATTAACAATCAATAATCCGCAGGGGCTTTTTGTGCCCGTATCTTTGTTGAATGAGTTGCGCAGAGATTTATATGAGCAAATAAAACCAAGTTTGAAACAAGGGGCTCTTCCTGAAGTTATGCTGCCGCGTAAAACGCTTAAAAGGCGTTGGATTGTCAGAACCGATAATGTATCCTGCTTGTCGCAAATAGATTTGTCAGATATTGCTGAAGTTGAAGTTTTGGTTAGTTTAGATACCGAATTAGATGAGCTGAAGGCTTTGCCGAAATCAAAAATCCGCGTTGTTCTGCCGGCTTTGGCCAGAAATGCTGTTCAATGGGAGAAAAAGATAAAACAACTGTTGGAAAGCGGCTATAAAAAATGGACAATTGGCAATTGGTGGGCTTTATCTTTATTGCCAGAACGAGGAATTGATTTGGCTTTTGACAACAGTTTGTATGTTATGAATAGTCAGGCTTCGGCAATGGCCGGCGAAATAGGTGCAAGCCGTGTTGCTTTGTCGGTTGAGGATACGTTGGATAATTTGCAAAGATTGGCCGAAAAATCGCCGTTGCCGACGGTGTTTCCGATATACGGAGATTTTCCGCTGTTTTCAAGTGCGGTTTGTATTAGAGAAAATCCTTGCGCCAAATGTCCTAAAGGTACACGTTGGATGATGTTGCAGAAAGATGGCAAAACTTATTGGGCTTTGTCGCAGAATTGCCAAACTTTTGTTTTTGACGATAAACCTTTGTGTTTTGCTAAAGAGGCTCAGCAAATTAAAGCTGATTTTTACAGAGTCGATTTTTGTTATAAAAATTATCCGCCGGAGAAGGCGGCTGCTGTATGGGAACGGGTTAAAAACTTTAAAGATGTTCCTGCGGCGGCTAAAGGCAATATAAACAATAATCGTTTTTGATGTTATATCTTTACACAAATAATAAAAGTCCTTCAAAACTTCTAACGGTTTTGAAGGACTTTTATGAATTTGAATTTCAGTTTTTAAAATAAAAAAAAGGCAGTTTTAACTTTCACAAGCTAAAAACTACCTTAAAACAGGAGCAGAGGTATATCTATGTTGTTTCACTATGGTAAAAATATACAAAATGCAAAAATGCATCTCTGTTCCTTTTTTCGAGACAGCAATATAATGTATAATGGCAACAAAATTTTTTGTTTCGATTATTCTAAATATAAGCTTTTACATATAAAAATTGTAATAAAAATCAGTAACTGAAAATGTTTGTACAATTTTTGACAAAATATGTCAAGAAAAAAATGATAAAAGTATAAAAAAAATGTTGCAAATAAAATTTGAACAGTCTATATTCCGTTCATAGATGTTATGGGTGCGTAGCTCAGTTGGCTAGAGCAACTGACTCTTAATCAGTGGGTCCAGGGTTCGAATCCCTGTGCGCCTACCATATTGAAGCCGTTGTATTTCCTAGATTTGCTTTGTTTTTCGTCTGGATTCCGGCGGCTTCACTCTTTTTATTTTGTGTTGTTTTTTGCATAATAAAC
>CAVIWQ010000049.1:0-10179 GCA_963646605.1 Bacteroidaceae bacterium | reverse complement strand
TATTGCCAGAAAAACCGACACCATAAAACCGATAAAGCCGAAACCTGAAGCCAATGAATGTTTGATACCGTCATCCATATCGACATGAGACAAAATATTTTCAAGCAAACGCCGACGTAAAATTCTCACTACGGTGATTGAAGCAAAAAAGATGGCAACACCCAAAATAATCAAAAACAGTGAGATTTCCACTCCGCCGACCTTAAAACCGAAAAAGAGCTTTTTAATACTTTGCAATAAAATATCGGTTGAAACGCCCCATAACGTCAATACAGCCAACAAAGCCATAATCATAAATATAGGATCAATCGTCACACTAAGCCAAAAATCGATTTTGCTCAAAAGCTCGCGGCGCAAACGCAAACGTTTAACCCAAAAATTGAGCAACAATAGTTTTTTCAGCAAATCAAGAACAGCTTTGCGCAAAACCAAAAGTCCGACCACAACCAAAACCGTCTGCATAAAGCGGTTGACTATATATTCAGACAATCTCGGGTAACCAAACAATGATATTGCAATAACAACCACCGCTGACACCGTTGAAATAAAAATAATTCTCAATGCACGCTGAGTGCGGCTGTCGGCCTCTTCAGAAGATGTTTCATCTTCTGTTTCATCACTTTCATTAACCGTAACATCTTCCCAAAAAAAGCGTTTAATAATCCAAACAGTGCAAAGCGCTTTAATAGATGTTGAAAGAACAGAAATAAAATACATCAACTCCAAAGAAGAATTGCTGTCATCAGCAACGTGCTGCAGCATTGCACAAACACCAATCATAAAAAAGCTGATATAAAAAGTTTTTGTAATACGTTTTGCTTTATCCGTTTCCATATTTATCAAACGCCATTTTGGGTTATATGGTGTAAATACAACCCGCGTTACAGCGCAAGACAAAAAGATATACAGCGAATAATATAAAGCGCTGGACAGAACCAACCCGAAAAAACCGATTGTTAAGATTTTGGTATGAATGGCCCAAACCAAAAATCCGCCCAACAAAACAGCCGGAATAACGCCATACGCGCAGCAAACAAATAGTGCAGCCGTCACTTTTGAAAAATAGGGAGGAATTCCCTCTATGTCATTTTTATAACCCAAACGGCGAATAATCATTATTCGCAGGAAAATACCAAAAGACAAGGCCGCCGCAATCATCAAAAGGACAGGGAAAACATTGGTATGAACCATATCTCTTTCATCATTGCTCAAACTTCCGTACCAGCTTATCGGCGACATCATAATTTCAAAACCAAAATTGATAAATTCACCGAATGCTTTAAACAAATTTCCGGGGTAAATTATCGGGTCCTGATAAAACATTAAATTACCGATAAGCGTTTGTTTGCGCACCAAAGCAATCATTGCCGTTAGCTCTTCCGAACGATTAATCAGCAAATCAGCTTCGGCTATGCGTCCTTTTTGATAAACCAATTCCTCATTATATTCTTTACGCTTTTCAGCAATAACCGGAAGTTCTTCTTCTCCCTCTTTCGGCATTTCGCCAAGAGATTCAATTCTCTTTGTCACACTTTTCAAATCAGTGTCTAGCTGTTTGCGGCTTTCTTGCAACTGCCCCGAAACCGTTCCCAAATAAGAAACATATTTACTGATTGTTCTATTATCGACATTACTGGATTTTAAGGCTTCTTCAATATTATTCAGCTCACGGCTGATTCCCGTATAATCAACAGAAGTGCTTATTGAACCGACCACAAAAGTGCGGGCATCTACTTCTTTAACAGAAGCTTCGTCTTCCGCTTTTGACGGCAAAGCCAAAAAAAGCAAAGCCGCGCACAAAACATAACCCCATTTTTTCATTTTGCAGTCTCCCTTGTTTTAGGATATTCTATTTTTCCCACAAACGAATGATTTTATAAACATTTCCGGCCACACCAAAGCGCAAATTATCGGCAACGCACCAAAAACTGAAACCGTTTTCGACCGACACATCTTGACGCAGACGGCTGACATAAACTTCTATTTCACCTTGAACATCATTCAAAGTTACATAGCCGCCTTTAACTTTTTTATCAAAAACAATAACATCTTTGGTTCGTTTCATCAAAGCCGCCACATCGTCAACATCGACATCTTCAACGCATTCCACATTAACATAAGCGGCGCTGCCGACAAATGCAGGAATAACGGCGCAGTTGGCATGAACTTTTATATCCCGTCCCAACACTTTTTTGGTTTCAGCGTTAATGCTCCATTCATATTTTGTTTCATCGCCGATAAATTCTTCAACTTGCGGAATGGCATTAAAAGCAATTTGCTTTTCAAAAACTTTTTGATTGTCAGCCAAACTTTCATTCATAAAAATTTTACGAGTTTGCGCAAACAATTCGTCCATACCGTCTTTACCGTATATAGAAGCAGAAGTGTATGTCGAAACCACCATTCGTTCAATATTGTATTTTTTATCAACACTTACCAACGGTAATAAAATTTGAGTAACAGCAGCTGAAGGAACGCTGACTAAGCCGCGTTTTGCTTCTTGCAATTTTTCATCATTAACGCCGGCAACAATCATCGGCACATCGGAATCACTGAAAAAACAAGTGCTGCAGTCTATAACCCGTGCACCTTTCTCCAATGCTTTTTTAACAAAGCGTTTTGAAATTTCCTCACCGGCTGCAAATACAGCAATATCAATTCCGTCAAAATCAAATTCATCCAAATTCAGCACATCGATTTCATCGTCTTCACCATAAGAAACCTGTGTACCTAGAGGAGCACGCGGTTCAAGAGCAACAATATTTTCTGCCGGATAAGCGCCATCAGCCAAAAAACTCAAAACTTCATGCCCTATACTTTCTTCGGCGCCGACAACTGCTATTTTTTTCATTTTTACCATCCTTCTACATACTATGTACCATATAACAACATTTATTTACAAAATAATAATTTTGCTGTTATTTTCTACTCCAATTCAGCCAAACGCTGAGCCTGATCTTCGGCAATAAGCGCATCAATAATTTCTCCCAGAGCATCTCCCGAAACAACTTCATCCAGTTTATAAAGCGTCAAATTTATACGGTGATCCGTAACACGCCCCTGCGGATAATTATAAGTGCGGATACGTTCCGAACGGTCGCCGCTGCCAACTTGCAATTTTCGTCTTTCAGAATAAGCCGAATCAATTGAACTTTTCTGTTGATCATACAGCTTGGCACGCAATTGGCGCATAGCCTGCTCTTTGTTTTTAAACTGAGATCTTCCGTCCTGACATTGAACCACTGTTCCGGTCGGAATATGGGTAATGCGCACGGCTGATTCGGTTTTGTTAATATGTTGCCCGCCGGCTCCTGATGCACGATAAACATCAATACGCAAGTCTGCGGGATTAATTTCAAAATCAACTTCTTCTATTTCCGGCAAAACAGCTACCGTTGCTGCCGAGGTGTGCACTCTGCCCTGAGATTCGGTAACCGGCACACGCTGCACGCGATGCGCGCCCGATTCAAATTTTAGTTTCAGAAACACATCTTTTCCGCTGATACTGGCCGACGCTTCTTTATAACCGCCCAAACCATTTTCGTTAGTGTCCAAAACTTCGAATTTCCATCCCTGTAAAGCGGCGTAACGTTGATACATTTCAAACAAAACTGCGGCAAACAAAGCTGCTTCATCGCCTCCGGTACCGGCACGAACTTCCAAAATGGCATTTTTTTCATCTTCAGCATTTTTAGGAAGCAATAAAACTTTTATTTGTTTTTCCATTTCAGGAAGTTTTTCTTTTAATTCGAAAAACTCTGCCTCTGCCATTTCTTTCATTTCTTTATCAAGGCTTCCATCGTTCATCATGGCTTCGGCATCATTCATATCCGCCTCGGTTTTGCGATACTGTTTTATGGCATCCACCACCGGAGAAAGCTCTGATAATTCCTTATTCATTCTCACCATGTCATCGGCTGATAACCCAGGAGCTGACAACAAAGATGAAATTTCATCATAACGGTTAACAACATTAGCTAAATTTTCAGCAAAACTCATTCTTTAACTTCCTCAACAATATTCTCAACATTAACTATTTTTTGTTCGCCGCTATCCAAATTTTTCACAGCTGCTTTGCCTTCGGCTAATTCATCGGGACCAATAATAACCGCAACGCGTGAATTAACTTTATTGGCTTTTATCATACGTTTTTTCATATTTCCGCTATATCCTTGTTCAACGCGCATTCCAGCCAATCTTATTTTTTGAGCAATCTCCAAGGCTGCTTCATTGACTTCATCGTTAACCGGAATAACTGCTACCGGACGCGGAGTTTCCGCTGCGTTTTCAAGCAGCATAGCCAGTCTTTCTACACCGCATGCCCAACCAATACCGGCAACGGCGCCGCCGCCCATTTGTTCAACCAAACCATCGTAACGACCGCCGGCCAAAACCGTGCCCTGAGCTCCGAGTTTATCCGTTACCAACTCAAAAACTGTATGTGTATAATAGTCCAGCCCCCGAACCAATCGGTTGTTAACTCTGTATTTGATTCCCAAACGATCCAATCCTGCTAAAACTTTGGCAAAGAAAGTACGTGAAGCTTCATTCAGGCTGTCGGCATAAAGAGGAGCGTTTTCAACAACAATTTTATCGCATTCTTCCTTAGAATCAAGCACGCGCAAAGGATTACGCTCCAAACGGTTTTTGCTGTCTTCTGACAGCTCATCATAATGCTGGCGCAAATAGTTTACCAATTTTTCACGATAGGTATTACGGCTTTCCGTATCTCCCAACGAATTAATTTCCACGGTAACCTGTCCCTGCAAACCTAATTTTTCCAAAAATTCATAAGCCATGGCAATAACTTCAATGTCAGCCTGCGGTGTATCAGCACCCAATAATTCCACTCCAAACTGAGTAAATTGGCGCTGACGTCCTTTTTGCGGACGCTCATAACGGAACATAGGTCCTTGATAATATAATTTCAAAGGCAGATTCTGCTGCATTCCGTTTGAAACAAATGCGCGAATAGCACCGGCTGTCCCTTCAGGACGCAAAGTCAAACTCTCACCGCCACGATCTTCAAAGCAATACATTTCTTTGGTAACAATATCACTGGTATCACCCAAATTACGTGCAAAAACCTCCGTAAATTCAAATATAGGAGTTTCTATTTCTTCAAAACCATACTTTTCAACTACAGATTCACCGATACGGGTTACCTGTTTAGTTTTCTTTTTTGCCTCACCATACAAATCATAAGTACCGCGCACATTTTGTATTTTTGCCATATTTTTATCCTTTTTTCAAAAACAAAAGATGAAAATAGCCTTTTAAAAAGCTATTTTCATCTTTTCCCGATTATCGCTAATGGTTAGCATTCAAAACACTGTCAACATCTATATTCATTTTTTTATTAGGATTAATCATCGGAGTAAGTTTGCCATTAACATAAACATTCACTCCGTCATATTTTCCTGAAGAAAGCGTCAACCCTTTAACATCCGGCAAGCGGTAGCTTTCACCGACATGCAAAACTTTACTTATATAAACCTTGTTTTTATCTTTAACTTCAAGCCAGGTATCTGCTTTGGTTATTTCTATTAAAATATTACCTTTTGCCACATCCTGCGTTTTATTTACTTCAGCTTTGTTTTTAGCAACAGCCGGTTGATTTTCCGTTTTTTTAGTTTCTTTTTTGACCTCAGCTTTTTTTTCGCTTTTTGCTGAAGCCTGTTCAACCGTAGTTTTAACCGGTTCCACATAGCTTTCTTCGCTGACAGTTATCTGTTCAGTTTTTAAAACCGGAAGATTTTCACTGTCTACAATTTCTTTTGTTTTGTCACCAACTGTTTCATCTTCAGAAAAATATTCGATTTCACCTGCCGGCGAAGCTGCTGTTTCATTCTGAATCTCGATTGTTTTATCGTTTTCGGGGTGAGTATTTTCAGACGCAGCAGGAGTAAAAGCATTCCACAACAATGCAACCAAAACCGCCGCAATTATTCCGGATAAAACATAAATTTTCCCTGGGATACTGGCTTCAGCGGGAATATCTTCATTAACAATCGGACGCACCGATTTTTCATCGGCATTAATCTCCTCACGAAACAATTGTGTAATCCGAACATTATTCAAGCCTAAATATTTTGCATATGCATTAACAAAACCAGCCGAATACGGCATAACCGGCAATTGAGAATAATTTCCTTTTTCAATAGCATCCAAATATGAACGGCGGATACATAAAATTTGAGAAATTTCAACCAAATCCAAATTTTTTTTCACACGTTCATTATACAATATAGAACCAACTCTGTCATTTTCATGAGCAGACTGTTCCTCTGCCGATAATTTTTTATTTTTATCGGATATTTGTTTTTCACTACCGTTATCCGCTATTTTCACCTGTTTTTTCGGCATTTCTGTTTCTTTTGACACCAACTTATCCCCTGTTTTTTAAATTCAAATATCACTAGCATATTTTTTAATAAATTTCAATACCGTGATCATAAGCGTATGAAAATAATTGCGGACGCAAAGTTGCGCATGGTGATTTCAACAAACTTTGAATATAATCAGCAACTTCTGCTGTATTAAGACTTCTTATCATTCCTTTTACACGCCCGAAAGAAGCACCGCTGCTCGATAAATTCCGGTAGCCCAATCCTATAAGAGCAAGAGCCTCTATCGGGTTAGAAGCCATTTCACCGCAAACAGAGCAATAAACATTATATTTTTTCGCTTTGTCTATAATCAATTTCATAACCGATAAAAACGGCGCCGACAGTACATCATAGCGTTCCAAAAGTTTGGGATTTCCTCTGTCGCAGGCAAATACAAATTGCGCCAAATCATTGGTGCCGACAGAAACAAAATCGGCTTTCGGCAAAATATCATCCAATTGAAAAAGAACTGACGGCACTTCAATCATTAAGCCGACGTTCACTTTTTCAGGTACCGGCTGTCCGCGTTTTTTTTCTTTTTCAAGTTCCAGAATCAAAGTTTCTTTTGCATCTTCAAATTCTTCCAAATCAGAAATCATCGGAAACATTACATTCAGCTCTTTACCTGCCGCCGCAATCAAAAAAGCTTTGATTTGCTGGCGCAAAATTGCCCGCCTGTCAAGTGTAATACGGATTGAACGCCAGCCTATGGCCGGATTGGCCTCGCCGCTGTAAGCCCAATAAGGCAGCAGTTTATCCGACCCGACATCCAGACTGCGGAAAACAACTTTCTTGCGCCCGCAGCGTTCCATCAGTTCTTTATAATAAGAAACCTGTTTTTCAACGTCTGGCATAATCTCTGATGCCATAAATGGAATTTCCGTACGATAAAGCCCTACACCGTCACAATTTGTACTTTCAATATATTCAAAATCAAGGGGCAGCCCCACATTGATATACATACCAATTTTCTGTCCGTCCAGCGTTTGCGCCGGCAAATTGCGCAAAGACGCAAGCTGCCGCGACAACTGTTCTCTTTCCGCAATTTTTTTACGAAAATCATTTTCTATTTGCTGCGAGGGATTAACATATAAAAAACCTTCATTACCGTCTACAGCCACTGTTTGGCCATTTTGAATTTCGGCAAAAATACCCTGAATTTTTGCCAAAACAGGAATATTTAACGCTTTAGCCACAATTGCAACATGCATGGTCGGCGTTCCGTCTTCCAAAATCAGTCCACGGATTCGACTGTAATCATAGTCCATTAATTCCGCCGGCCCCATTGTTTGAGCAACAATCACAATATCTTTCGCACCGGTATCGGTTACCTGCTGATAATCTCCACTCAAATAAGACTGCAAACGATCTGCAACATCTCTCAAATCATGCAGACGCTCTTTCAAATAACTGTCCGAACTTGATGACAAACGATTCCACATATCTTCATAAGCCCGCTCGACAGCCGCTTCGGCGGTGAGCCCGCCTGCAATATTAGTCGAAATCTTTTGATACCATCCCTTGTCGCGGGCAAACATACGATAAGTATCCAATATATCAGCATGTTCCCCCAGCCCAAGTTTTGTGGAATTGAATCTATGATCCAAATCATCGTTCATCTGTTGTTGTGCGACCTCTAAACGACGAATTTCTTTATCCTTATCTTCGGCAAAAATGTTGGTAACAGACTGACGGCGGCGGTGAACGACAGCCGTTCCGATTCCATAACCCTTATTCAGGCTCACGCCTTTAATGCGTTCTTTAAGACTTAAGCCACGTGATTTACTCAAAGATTTTTTATATTCGGACATTGCCGGCGAAACAATAATTTCCGCCATAAACATTGCAACTGTTTCCAACAGTTCAACATCAGCATCGGAATATTCAACTTCGTTAATGTGATATACAGCCAACACGCCTATTGTGCGGTTCCATTGAATAACGGGCACTCCGATAAAAGATTTATAATCTTTTTCTTCCAATTCCGGCCGCGAAACAAATTTCGGATAAACCCATATATTATTCAAAACCAATGAGCGTTTTGTTTGTGCTATTTCACCGATAATTCCTTCATTGAACCGTACCCGCATACGGTGAGAAACATCTTCAGAAAAACCATAAGACGAAAACAGTTCCAAATAATTATTGTCAACAGCCACATAACAGGTTGCAGCATCAGCTTTTGCAGCTTGCGCAATGGTCTTTAAAATATCAGCCAGCTTTTGCTGAACACTGTCTTGATTTTCGGTAATCTTTCTCAGTTGTTTTAAGATGCCGAGAGCCTGTTTTATTGCCGGTGATTGCATAAAAATTGTCCAATTTAACTAAATTTATGTTGTGATTTTATTTATATTATTTATATTGGCTTTCATCAAGTCAAAAATAATCTGCAAGGAGTAAATAAATGGCTAATAATTATCATCGCGGAGATAAAGACAATCGTCCGTGGGGAACATGGGAAGTCCTTGATTGCGGAGAAACTTTTTGCGTTAAACGCATTAAAGTAATTCCGGGAGCAAAATTATCGCTGCAGCTGCATCATCATCGCGCAGAACATTGGATTATTGTTAAAGGAACGGCTTTAGTCACTTTGGGCGATGAAATTTTAACCAAAAAGACAGACGAACATATTTTTATTCCGGTTGAAACCAAACATCGTATAGCTAATGAAACTAATGAAGATGTTGAATTTATTGAAGTTCAGGCTGGTGATAACTTGGATGAAAATGATATTGTCCGCCTTGAAGATGTTTACGGACGGGCATAAGCATATGAAAAAAGGAAACAAAATGAATTTTTTGGACTTAGGATTAAGTGAAAAAACCGTCAAAGCTATTAACGAAAGCGGCATTATCACTCCTACCACCGTACAAACTGATGTAATTCCCGCAATTTTGGAAGGCAAAGATATTTTTACCATTGCTCCGAGCGGCTGCGGTAAGACAATTTCTTATGTTTTGCCACTTATTGATATAATCAGCCGAAATGACGGCACCAATATCTTGATTATGACTTCTGATGCAAAAAAATCGGTAACAATTTCAGATTCACTCGCTATGCTCAACCGTTTTCACGAAGAAACCGGTGATGATAACAACGAACATGAAGCTGAAGTTATTATCGGTTCGCCTGATTTGCTGCTTGAATTGGTCGCAGAAAAGAATATCGACCTTTCAAAAATCAATATATTGGTTGTTGATGATATTAACCTCATAAAGAAAAACAAACAAATTGCGAATATGGAAAAAGTTTTGGAATTGTTGCCGGCCGACAAACAAAACATTGTATATACCAATCGCCGTTCGCGTGAAACTCAGGATATTTTAGATAAAATATTAAAATCTCCTCAAGAAATTAAGGTCGATAAAAATAAAGAATGTGAAGCTCAAACTGCAACCGCACAGCAGGAAAAAGTTTCAAACAACAACCCTGCTCCTATTGATGAAGAAGCGGTCGCTTTATCAAAAAAATATGACACTTTTAAAGGCCATACTCCTAAGTTTTTATTAATTCAAGGGACTATTGCCGACACAAGTGAACAATAATTCAACAATTTAAAAGGGATGGAAACATCCCTTTTATTTTTCTTATTTTTTATCCTATTCACCATCCCCTTTTTTGAGCAACTCATAAACGACTACTCTCTTCTCTTTTCTCCTCTTCATCCTCTTTTTGTATACGCTCAAAACACTTTCTTCCCGTCATCTTTTTTGAAAAAATTCACAAACACACTCTTCTTCCCGTCATCCCTCGAAATGCGTTAGCATTTCGTCAAGGGATCTACGATGTT
>CAVIWQ010000048.1:0-10397 GCA_963646605.1 Bacteroidaceae bacterium | reverse complement strand
ACTCAGATAAGTTTCTTTGTTGGGAGAAGTTTCTATACTGACTGTATCTTCATCGGCCATGCTGAGCTCATTGTTTGAAACTTCAATGTCTCGCGGCGGATGTCTGGAATCTTCGGATAAATTATTGTACGCATAAATTATACTGATAATTAATGCGATAACATAAAATTTTTTCATATAAAATAATTTTATAACATAATTTAAAAACGGGTCAAATATATATAAAAAAGATGTTTTTGTCAAGAATTTGGCAAAATATATTAATATTAAATAATTGATGTATTCAGGTTAAAAAAAACTTGCAAAATTTTATGTTTGCTTTTAATAAATGTATATTGATTTTGCTTGCGGTATTTCGCAGCTTGGATGGATGAGTGGCAGAGAGGCTGAATGCGCGCGACTCGAAATCGTGTTTACGGTAATCCCGTAACGGGGGTTCAAATCCCTCCTCATCCGCCATTTTTATAAATCAGAAAATTTATTCTGTTTCTTCTTCGTTATCGACTGCTTTTAATTCAGATAAAGTTTGATAGGTTTTGTTTATATCAAATTTTAATTGTTTGGCTTTTGTTGATTCGCCTGATGTTTCAAAAACGTAAAGTGCATCATGAAAACAAGACAATGCTTCTTCCAGCACTTCCGCATCGTTATGATTGCGTCCTTGAAGGTAAAAAATATTTCCGATTTTTTCCTGAATTTCTCCCCAAAGGATAGGGTTGTTTTTTTCGGTTACAATCTTTTGTTGGTTTTGATAAGCTCTGATAGCCAAATTGCCGATTTCGGTGCTTTTGGTTAAATGTCCGAGATTTTGCAGCAAATAGCCTAAATTTCCTTCTATTCGTGCCCAAAAATCGGGAAATAAAGCCTGAGTGTAAACTTTTTCAGCTTCACGAAGCTGAAAAACAGCATCTCTAAGCGCCTGAGTGTCTTCTGTCTGCTTCCAATAACTGACGTATAAACCTGATAACTTATAGCAAATATAGCCATAATCATAAGGGTAGGTGTATTTGCTCAGATATTTTTGCGCTGTTTGATAATTTTTAATTGCACCGCGAAAAAGAGAAGATGGGCTTTCAGGAATATAGTGAGTTGCACTGTCGTATAATTGACCTAAATGGTAGTAAATACAGCCTAAATGTGTCGGTTGTAAAATTTGATTTTGATGTTTGAGAGCGCTTTCAAATAAGCTGCGAATTGTTTTGAAGTTTTCAGCCTCCGAACTGTCATAAGCAACACTGAGGTAAATAATGCCCAAAAAATTGAGAATATAAGGCATATATTCCAAGCCGAGAGATTGCGCCGAATCAATTTGCGATAATTGGTGTACTACTTTTTTTAGTAAATATTTTTTATAAATTTGAAACTCTTTGGCAGGATTGTTTACAGCGCTTATAACTATGCCGTAAAGCAATATGAGTAAAGTCGAAGGAACGTTTGGTTCATTGTCATCAAGCATATCTGCCGGAAGATAAAAACAGTCCATCAATGATATAAAAGAATTTCCGACATCTTCATATTGTGCGGTATTTTGAAAATTAAGCCTGATGCGGTCTTTTTCACGATATCCCCAAATTACAACTTCAGAGTTATTTTGGTGCAGAATGTTCTGTCCGGTATCAATAAGGTCAAAAATATTTCGGCTTTCGAGATTTAAAAAATTGTGATCAAAATCTTTGCAATCGGCAAAAGCTTCAATTCCTTCGCAGCTGTTCAGAGCCTCAGCCAAATGCAAAGCGCCGGCGTTACTTATATTATCGTAAAAATCGGCAACGGTGATGCGAAATTTAGGTCCATAATCGGCAATATTTTCAGAACTTTTGGGTTCTGATGATACTTTGAATAATTTTTGCCAAAAATTACGTATCATTAAAAATCACTGCCCTTATTGATATATTGTTTAATGTCGTTTACACGGTCTTGCAAATCGTCAAGAACTTGCTTGTTTATATCCTTAAAACTATCTACCGGTATGGATATAGAACGAAAACGATATAGCAGCCAGAGGGTAATCAGGCTTGATACAAGCAACAATGATGTTTGGTTGTCAGCAAGAGCTTGAAAACAACCTAAAAAAATAAGCAAAATTTGTGCGCGAAAAGCAAATGTTGCCGCACTTTGGGGTGACAGTCCTTCTGCAATAGCTTGACGGTAAGCTGTATTTTCAATAAAATTTGAGTATTTTTCAATGAAGCTGAAACGTAATAATAATGCCCATGCCAAATCTAATAAAAAATACAGCATATATATAGCTACGCAGCTTCCGGCATTTTCGGCAGCAGTCCATACGCATAAGGCAAAAAGCAAAAAACCGAAACAGCTGGCTGTGTCAGCAGATATTGATAAGCGGGCAGGTGGCCAGTTAAATACAAGTAAAGCGGCGGAGCCGGCGGCAAAAACAAAACCAAATATGCCGAGCAACAAAGGAATGGCGTCAATCAATCCCAAAATTCCTATACCGCCGGCAATGATGATTGATTGAATGCTGAGCATGGCGTCGCCGGTGTTGGCGTAACGATAAGCGTAGCTGAAAACAAACCATGCCAAACAAATAATCAATCGGTTATAAAAGGCCGGTAAAGGCGTTGCGGCAGCAATAGCTTCCGAAGGAACAGCAAAAGTTGAGGCAATAGCGCCCGCTAATAAAAATAACGGGAAAAAACGCGAAGTTTTATTATAAAATGAAAGTAAACAGATTATGCCAGCCATAATGAATGGAACCGCCAATTCCATATATGACAAAGATGTTAAAAATTGTTGCTGATTGTACAGTGTAAAATATAAAAAAGAAAAAATGACAAACAATATTCCGGCAAAAGGCAGAAAAAGCATTTTTTGCACATTGGAACCACTGTTAAAACGC
This sequence comes from Bacteroidaceae bacterium, assembly GCA_963646605.1. GTDB lineage: Bacteria > Pseudomonadota > Alphaproteobacteria > RF32 > CAG-239 > JAFUYI01. The sequence goes on along the minus strand of CAVIWQ010000048.1, from coordinate 7,537 downwards.
CGGCTTCCGGTTGCCAAAAGGTTATATATTAATGCCGGAATTAAAAAAGCCGCAAAAGCAGCCAGAAGTGCAATAAAAAAAATGCTGTTCATTTCGACCTCTTTTTTGACGCTGTCTGTATATTGTTATTTATAATCTGAAAGATGTTTTTCTTCAACTACAATGTTGGATTGAGAATTAATTTGTATAGTTTTTTTAACAATATGCCTGTTTGAGGAAAGCTTAATCCAGCTTTTAATTCAGCAGTTGAAATGACGGAACTGATAAGGTTGAATTCGTTTCTTCCTCCGTTCCAAACCGACTGATGAAGCGGATATATATAGTTTGCCGGTGTGCTGTAAATAGTCTTAAGCACTGCGTCAGCACGCAAAACAACATCATCAGTTTGCGCCAGACAGCAAAATTCATCTACCAGCGGACGCATAGCTTCTTTGTTGGCTTTGTCTTTCAAAATATCCGAAATTTTTTGATTTTCAGCAGCCGAGAGTAAAGAACACAGTGCATAAGGGGCAAAAAATTCCCAAAAACTCAATAATCTGTTGCTGCTGGCCGAAATTTGCATTCTGCTTTCGGTAAAAGTGTTTAAAGCAATAGGGTCTATTTCGCCGTTTTCCGGCGGACAAAGAGTGATGTTTGTATTGCGTCCAAGCAGTGAAACGGTATTTTTACTTGTCATTACATAACCATTAAAATATGCCGGATGTAAATTTTTTCCGACGATAGGAGCCAAATATGACATATCTTTAAGCGGGGTAAAGCAGACAACCGGTGCATTTCCGGTTTTGATAGCCGAAACATTGCTTAAAGCTCCGTTAATTTTATTGGCATAGTCGGCAATAATAACCATTTTTGCAGGTTCTTTCATAAAGGTTGCCGCATTTAATTTATGCCTTTTTTGAGTCAGGCTCCGATCTTCTTTTATGGAAATTCCGTCTGTTGACATAGCTTCGGCCGCATTTTTTCTGTCAAGCAGCATAATCACATCATTTTCGCCGCTTTGCAATTGTGCTCCGAGATAGCATGCAAGAGCGTTGTTTCCAATGATATAAATGGGATTTGTCATATTATTTTACCTTTTTCAGTTGAGCAACAAAAAATCCGTCAAGTCCGCCGTCCTGTTCAAAATAGCAGGGAAGACAGCGAATGAAACCTTCATTGGTGATTAACTCGTTGATTTCGTTTTTTCTTTGTCCGGCGATGGTTTCGGCTTTTATCGGATTTATTTTAAATTCGGGATGAGATGAAACAAACTCTAAAATTTGTTTTTCACCTTCTTTTTTGGAAAGAGAACAAACAGCATAAAGCATTATTCCTCCGTCAATAATGTGAGGTGCCGCAGCTTCCAGCAGTTTTTTCTGCAAGGCAGCATTTTGTTCGATGTCTTTAGCTCCGCGGGTATGAATAATTTCGGGATGACGGCGTAAGGTTCCCGTTGCCGAACAGGGAGCGTCAACTAAAATAATATCGTAGACCTTATCGGTATTTTCTAAAAAGTTTAAGGCGTCTTCGCAAATAATTTCCTGAACAGACAATTGCAATCTGTCTAAATTGTTTTTTAACGTATTCAGACGTTCTGCTGAAATATCAAGCGCTGTTACACAGGCTCCGCCGTTTGCTAATTGAGCAGTTTTTCCTCCGGGGGCGGCGCAAAGATCCAAAATATTTTTTCCTTTTATATCACCCAGAGAAATTACAGCCAAAGAAGAAGCCATATCCTGTACCCACCATGCCCCTTTATTATAGCCGGAAAGTAATTTTATATCTCCGGCCGAATAAAGCCGCACAGAGCCGTTGGGCATAATTTTTCCGTCTAACTGTTTGCTCCATTCGGAAACATCTTTTTTTACAGTTATATCCAAAGGCGGTTCATTAAGCGCTGCCCGTTCAATGGCGTTTATTTGTTTTTGCGAATAATCATCCTGTAATAAGTGCCGGAAAGTTTTCGGAAAGAAAGGAGCTCCGGCTGCTTGTGATATGTTTTCTTTGTTTTGGCAGATTTTATGCAAAATTGCATTGACAAAACCGCCTGCATATTTTCCGCCGTTCTTTTTGGCTAATTCCACATAGCTGTTAACTATGGCGTATTCAGGAGTATCGAAATATAAAATTTCAACCGCACCGAGTATAATTAATAAATGAACGGCAGATAATTTTGCAGGAAGAGGCTTTGAAGAAAATTTGCCGATTATTTTTTTCAAAAACTCCTGACGGCGCAATGCGGTCAGTACAAGTCGCTTGATAAAAGCTTTTTCCTGAGCGGCGGCATTTGCCGTAATATCAGCATCAGCGCCTTTTCCTTCAAGTGCCTTATGGTAAATTTCCGCTGCTGTTTCCCTAATGTTCAATTTTGCTGCCTTTCATAAAGTTGGTATCACTCGACAGTTTATGAAAATGCGAAAAGAATTACAAGTGGGAAAATAATTTAACCCTATTGTCTTTTTGCCGAAAATATTATAGTCTGGCAAACAGAATTTTTCACATACAAAAATAAAAGCTAAAGAAAGGTTTTCGGATGAGTGAAACAAATGCGCGCCATAACGGCAAAAGTTTTGCCGAATGGCAGAAAGAATGGGCGTTGGAAGACAGATACAATTTTCGCACAATTGAAAATAAATGGCAAAAAATTTGGGAAGACGAAAAAACGTACCATGTAGATATTGATAAAAACAAAGAAAAATTTTATGTTTTGGTAGAGTTTCCTTATCCTTCAGGAGCAGGCTTGCATGTGGGGCACCCGCGTTCTTATACGGCTTTGGATGTCGTTGCCCGCAAAAAGAGAATGCAGGGTTATAATGTTTTGTATCCTATGGGGTTTGACGCTTTCGGGCTTCCTGCCGAAAACTATGCAATTAAAACCGGTGTTCATCCGGCAATTTCAACAAAAGCCAATATTGCCAATTTTACCCGTCAGCTTAAATCTTTAGGCTTTAGTTTTGATTGGGACAGATGTGTTACAACTTGCGATCCGGAATATTATAAATGGACGCAATGGATGTTTATCAAATTTTTTGAAAAGGGTTTAGCTTATAAAGATAAAATAGCCATAAATTGGTGTCCCAACTGCAAAGTCGGTTTGGCTAATGAAGAAGTTGTAAACGGCTGCTGCGAACGCTGCGGAGCCCAAGTTGTTCGTAAAAATAAAGAACAATGGATGATTGCCATTACCCAATATGCTGATCGTTTGATTGATGATTTGGATGATCTTGACTTTATTGACCGTGTGAAATCTCAGCAGATAAACTGGATAGGTCGTTCCGAAGGGGCTGAGCTTGATTTTGATTTTGCCGGTGAAAAACTGACAGTGTTTACCACACGCCCTGATACGGCTTTCGGCGTTACTTATATGGTTTTAGCTCCGGAGCATCCTTTTGTTAATAAATATATGTCGCGGTTTGAAAACCAAGAGGAGATTAAAGCTTATGTTGCTGAAACCGCTAAAAAATCGGAATTGCAGCGCAGCATGGGCGAAGATAAAACCGGTGTTGAGTTAAAGGGAATTAAAGCCCGCAATCCTTATAACGGCAAGATGATACCGGTATTTATTTCCGATTATGTTTTGACTGGTTACGGCACCGGCGCGATTATGGCCGTGCCTGCGCATGATCAACGCGATTATGATTTTGCAAAAGTTTTTGGCCTGCCGATTGTGCAAGTGCTTGAAGGCGGAGATATTGCCGAAAAAGCTTGGGAGGAAGACGGAGCACATATCAATTCAGAATTTTTGAACGGTATGAATAAAGAAGACGGAATGCGCGCGGCAATTGATTATGCTGTTAAAAACGGTTTTGGCCGTTCCAAGGTAAATTTCAAACTGCGTGATTGGGTATTTTCGCGTCAGCGTTATTGGGGTGAGCCGATACCTATGGTTTATTGCGAACATTGCGGCTGGCAGCCTATTCCTGAATCGGAACTGCCTTTAACTTTGCCGGAAGTTCCCGATTATCATCCGAATGACGAAGGCGAATCTCCGTTGTCGAAAGCTACGGATTGGGTGAATACAACTTGTCCGAAGTGCGGTGGCAAAGCTCGGCGCGAAACCGATGTTATGCCAAACTGGGCAGGCTCGTCATGGTATTTCTTGCGCTATTGCGATCCGCATAATGATAAAGAATTTGCTTCAAAAGAAGCTTTGGATTATTGGATGAATGTTGATTGGTATAACGGCGGTATGGAGCATACCACTTTGCACCTGCTGTATTCTCGTTTTTGGCATAAATTTTTATATGACTGCGGTTATGTTCCAACCAAGGAGCCTTATAACAAACGTACTTCGCATGGTATGATTTTGGCTTCTAACGGTGAAAAAATGTCAAAATCCCGCGGCAATGTGATTAATCCTGACGATATTGTCAATACGTACGGTGCTGATACTTTCCGTTTGTATGAAATGTTTATCGGTCCGTTTGATCAAGTGGCTATGTGGTCTGAAGAAAGCCTGATGGGCGTGTATCGTTTTGTCGGAAAAATTTACGGCTTGTTTAAAAAGGTTGCTGATGTAAAACCGTCTGCCGATGATTTGCGTGCTATGCATAAATGTATTATCGAAGTTACGGAAAGAATTGACGGTATGCGTTTTAATACAGCTGTTTCATCACTGATGACATATGTTAACTATTTGAGCGGTTTGGATAAAATTCCGCAGGAAATGTATGAAACGCTGATGAAATTGCTGTCGCCGTTTGCTCCGCATCTGAGCGAAGAAATGTGGGCGCGCCTCGGCAAAGATACATTGGTCCTCAATGAACCATGGCCGAAGGGCGACGCAAAATTGGCCGAAGACAATGTTGTTACTTTGGCGGTTCAAATTTGCGGTAAGATGCGCGGAACCATCGAAATGCCGAAAGATGCTCCGCAAGCTGAGGTTGAGAAAAAAGCTTTGGCTTTGGAGAACGTTGCCCGCCAATTGGAAGGGCGTGAAATTAAAAAAGTGATTGTTGTACCTAACAGGATTGTGAATATTGTTGCGTAAAAATTATATTATATTGCTGGCCTTGCTTGTTGCTGCTTGCGGCTTTGAACCGTTATATGTTGAAAAAAAACATGATAACGCATGGTATTTTAACGGTGATTTTGATACTTCGATTTCGCAGGAAATGGCAAAAATTAAAGTGCAGCCGATTAGTGACAGGTTCGGTCAGCTTTTGCGCAATGATTTAATAGATTTACTTTCTCCTCTCGGACAGCCGGAACATCCAAAATACAGATTATATGTGAAGCTGGCCTCTAAGCAGGAAACGGATCAGGCTTTGCGTTCGGATATTACGGCAACGCGCAAGATGGTGCGTTATAAAGTCACTTATTATCTGATGTCTGAAAATGAAAGGCTGCTGGACGGCGACAGTATAGCTTTTACCAGTTATGATATTTTGGCGAATCCTTATTCTACAACTATGGCCAAGAAAAAAGGCGATCGGGACGCAGCAAAAATAATTTCCAATGATATGTCTTTGCGGCTTGGGGCTTATTTTCATGCAATAGCAACCAAACAGGGCGTTCAAAATGATTTTTAAATCGGTTCAGATTGAAAACTATATCAAACGACCCGACGAAAAAATAAAAGCATTTTTGGTTTACGGCGGCAATGACGGTTTGGTGTTGGATACGGTTAAAAAAATAGCTCGTTCCGTTTGCGCTGATTTGAATGATGCTTTTCAGGTTGCCGAATTGTCCGGTGATGATGTGGCTGCTGATTTCGGAAAATTGTATGGGGAATATAACGGGCAATCTCTTATGGGCGGCCGGCGGGTGATTATGGTTCGCGATGCAGGAAATTCGCTTACAAAAGATTTGTGCAAAATGCTGGACGGCAGCAATTCTGAAAATTTGCTGCTGCTTTATGCTAATGATTTGAATAAAAAATCTTCATTGGTAAAGTTGGCAGAAGACAGCGATGATATGGGTTGTGTTCCTTGTTATGAAGATAAGAATGAAGATATATACAATGTTTTGAAAACAATGGGGCTGACTTTTGAGCCTGCCGCCATTCAGCTGCTGTGCTCTCGCTTGTCTGGCGACCGAATGATTAATATGGCAGAGCTTGAAAAGCTCAAAACTTATATGGGAGAGGCCAAAGAAGTAACGCCGGCGATTATAATGAAAGTTATAAGCGACCAGTCGGATTCCAGCACTGATGATATTTGTTATGCGGTTATGGAAGGTGATAAAGTTAAGGCGGACACTCTTTATAATAAGTATATAAATGAAGGCAATGAACCGGTTTCGGTTGTCAGAGCGCTCAGCTATCATGTTATGAAATTGTTGGTTTGTCAGGCGGGAATCGAAAAAGGAGAAGGTCTGGACAAAGCTTTGCAGCGTTTAACCCCCAGACTTATTTTTTATAGAGTCGAGGCTTTTAAGCAGCAGCTGCGTCTGTGGAATAAAGACAAGATTCTGCGTGCGCTTGAGTTGCTTTATGATGCGGAAAAAGATTGCAAAACCACAGGGATGCCGGCTGATGATATTGTCAGTATGGCATTGCTACGGTTGTCGGGTGCTGCAAAAAGGCAAATGTGATGTATAGCGAAAAGTTTCAAAAGTTTATCGAAATGTGGCAAAAAGATTTTGCCATGGAAAAAAGCATTGATGAAAAACTTTGTCTTGACCGTGATGGAAATCCGATACCATGGTATACTTATCCGGCAATAGAATATTTGTCGCAGTTTGATTATACCGATAAAAAAATTTTTGAATACGGCTGTGGTTATTCATCGGCTTTTTGGGCACAGCGCGCTTTGAGTGTAACCAGTATAGAAGATAAGGAAGATTGGTTTAAAAAGTGGTCAGAGTTGTTTAAATATGACAATTTTGAAATTAGGCTGCGCGACGAAGGCGAAGAATATGAAAACGCCATTTTTGAGGATAATAAGGCGTATGATGTGATTGTTGTCGACGGCAAACGCCGCGCATGGTGCGCTGAAGCCGCGGTTAAAGCTCTGGCCGAAGGCGGGATGATTATTCTTGATGACAGCGACAGAATAAATACAAGCGAAGAATATCGCCGCGCAGCGGCGGCGCTGAAATCGGCAAATTTGCTGCAAGTCGACTTTTTCGGTTTTTGCCCGATGAACTGCTATACTAAGACTACTTCTTTGTTTTTGAGTAGAAATTTTGATTTTAAATGCAAAAATGAATTTCAGCCGGCCAACGGTTGGGGCAATTTGTGGTCTATGCAGCGGCGGGAAAGAAAAGATTTTTTCAAAAAGTTGGGTTAGGGGTATTGATTTACTGATGATTTATAAAAAGCACGCAAAAATTGTTGTGTTTTATTTTTTTGTATGTTAAGCTTTTAAACAATCGATAGGGGGTTATCTGTCGATTAGTGCCGCAAAGCCGCAGTGTGCTTTGTTTTTATTATTTTACATTTACATAAGTGTAAGAAGCTTTTTAAGGGGAAGAGCAATGAAAACACGTAATTTTGCTATATTTATGCTCACTGCTGTGCTATGCGGTGCGCTTTTTTGTACCGATTCGCAGGCTAGAGTTTGCTTTGCTACCGATGAAAATTGCGGCAGCGGCGGCAATTTTCCTGCAACTCCTG
>CAVIWQ010000047.1:0-10446 GCA_963646605.1 Bacteroidaceae bacterium | reverse complement strand
GTATTAATGGAAAGGTAAGCCACATCTATCAATGGAATATAGCTTTGGCTCCGGAGGTATCCGGTGTGGCTATTATTCCTTCTATTGCTTTCCGCAGTTTTGCCAGCCAGCCTATAAAAATAAAAGTGGCTGATGAAAAAATATCAGGGAGTAATGTTCCTAGATTTTCCATCGGAAGATATATTGATAAAAAAAATCCGTTAGTTCAGGAGCAAATTATTTATACTCTGGTTATAAAAACACCCGAACAAATTCAGGGAAGTCTGCCGCAATTTTCTGACGTTGGTTCCGATTGGATAATTAAACAGCTGGGCCGTCCGACTGAGGTTTCGGAAATAGATAACGGAATAGAAGTTCACAAAATAGAAATTAAATACGCTATGTTTCCGCAAAAAAGCGGACATTTAACAATACCTGCATTAAATTTTAACGGCTATTATTTGGACAAAAACAAAATGAGTTCCAGAAATTTTTCTGGTATGTTCAACGCTTTTATGGATGAAAATTTCTTTTCTGATTTTGGTGCAATGTCAGGAATGCAGCGTATTAATCTTTCAGCTAAACCGATTGAAATTGATGTACGTCCGATTCCCAATATAAATAATGGATATTGGTGGCAGCCTTCATCAAATATTGAAATTTCATCCGATTGGGATAAACAAAAACCGCAATTTAAAGCAGGAGAGGCTGTTAATCGTAAAATTACTTTAACAGCTGTCGGCGTGTCCGAAGCGCAAATGCCCAAGATAGAATTTGCGGAAACAGCCGGATTGAAACAATATCCGGAGAAACCGGAAATTGAAAGCATAGCCACGGATAAAGGTCTGGTTTCGGTAATGAACGTAAATATTGTTTATATTCCCGAAAAGGGCGGACAGCTGACAATTCCTGAAATTGCTGTTCCATGGTATAATATTTCAACGGCAAAAATGGAAAAAACATTTTTGCCAGAGTTTCAAGTTCAAGTAAAAGGAGGAGCGTCTGTTTCTCCTGCGATTGAAAAAGAAAATTTTGCAGCGGCAAAGTCTCTTCCGGCTGCTGTGAAAAAAACTGATATTAAAAATATAAGCACGGCTTCTCAGAATTTATCATTAAAGCATATAATAGCTATTGCCGTAATGGCTTTTGCTTTGGGGGTGCTGGTAAGTTGGGGGCTTTTGCACTATCATAAAAAAGAAACAATTACTCACACACAATCAGTGCCGGAAGAAAAAAAGGAAAAAAAGAATTTCAAAGACGGAATTTACAGCAGTGATTTGAAGGTTGTTCGCTGCACGGTTTTGGAGTGGGCTGAAAAAGTATATCCCGAACAAAATATTCGCAATTTGGATGATGTAGCACAGCTTTTTAATAATGAGGAACTATCTTTTATTTTGCGCAAACTTGATGTTGCTTTGTATTCGCCTTATAAAGAAAATTTTAATGCCGAAAAGCTTTTATTGCTTATGAAAAAACTAAGCCGTGAAAAAAAAGGCAGCAAAGAAAAAATATCTCCGCTGCCCAAATTGTATAAATAATGCTATTTGTTTTTAAATTGAGCGTTATATAAAGCTTTATAAGCGCCGTTTTCTTTATTTATCAACTCTTCATGGCTGCCGGTTTCTACAATTTCGCCATTATTTAAAACAACAATGGTATCAGCATTTTGAATTGTTGACAGCCTATGTGCAATAATAAAGACTGTGCGGTCTTGCATAAGGTTTTCAATTGCTTTTTGAACAACGGCTTCCGACTTGTTATCCAGAGCTGAAGTTGCTTCATCCAAAATAACAATCGGAGCATTTTTAATCATGGCTCTGGCAATAGCCAGTCTTTGTCTTTGCCCGCCCGATAAAGATGAACCTCTTTCGCCGATGTCGGTATCCAAGCCGTTTTCCTGACTGTTGACAAAATCATCCAAATAGGCCATTTGCAGGGCTTTGTGTATTTCGCTTTCGGTGGCATTAGGTTTTCCAAGCAGTATATTTTCGCGAATAGTGCCTGAAAACAAAAAGTTATCTTGAAAAACAACGGCAATACTATCTCTTAAAGAGCTGAGTTTGTAGTTTCGAATGTCAATGCCGTCGATGGATATGCTTCCGGCTGTAACATCATAAAAACGGGGAAGTAAATTTACGATTGTGGTCTTTCCGCCACCGGAATTTCCAACCAAAGCGATAGTGGAGCCGGCTTTTATATTCAAATTGATTTTTTTCAGAACTTTTGTTTCCGGTAAATATCCGAATTCTACATTTTCGAAAACAATATTTTTATTGATGTTTTTTAATTCTTTTGCATTGTCGTGGTCAACAATAGCCGGTTTGGTGTTAAGAATTTCAACTATTCTTTCAATGGCTAAAAATGAAACTTGAACGTTATTAAAATTTTTACCGATACCTTTAATCGGAGTATAGAGCATAATTAAAGCGGTAATAAAAGATACAAAATTTCCCGATGAAATTGTGCCGTTGACAATCAAATAGCTTCCGTATCCGATAACGCCGCCAACGCCTATTGAAACTACAATATGCATCATTGGCGTCATCCAACCGGTTTTTTTAACCATTTTCATTGTCAATTTGAACAAAGAACGCAGAATGTCATTGAAACGATTATACATTTTGTCTTGCAGATTGTAAGAAGCAATGGTTTTGCTTCCGGCATAGCTTTCGTTGTAATGAGTGATAATTGTCGATGATTCTTCAATAGTATTTTTGATAATTCCTTTAATACGCCGACGAACTTGAGATAACGGCAGAAGAGCGCACAGCAGAACAATAACGGCGATAATAGCCAACTGCCACGAATTATAAATGAGAACGGCAATCAGAGAAACAGAAGAGAAAAAACGCGAAACAAACAATTTTAAGTTATCCAGCAAGCCGGTGCAAGCCGTGTCAGCGTCGGTTGTAAAACGCTGAAGCACATAACCGGAAGCATTGCGGTCATAAAAAGCAGGTTCCAAACTCATTAATTTTTTGAATAAAGCTCTTTTAAGGTCATGATTTATTTTGGTTCCGACCCAGGTATTCAGATAGGTGGCGGCATAATTCAAAAAACCTTGTACGGTGGTAAAGGCAATAATCAGTACGGGGATATAAGCGGGAGATGTGGCTGATTTGTCAACCAATACATTATCCATATAAGGTTTTAAAGCCAAAGCAATAACTGAATCCAAAGCGCCGACGGGAATACAAATTAAAATTGCCAGCAAGGCTCTTATCCAATACGGTTTTACAAATGGCCACATTTCACGATAGTGCTGGGTAAAATTCATTTCTTTACCAACGAATTCATTATGTTTCATATTTTATAATCCTAAATAAAGTGCAGATATTTTAAAATGCCGTAAATCAATAAAGCTTCAACAAACATTAGCGCCCAGAAAAAAGTCTGATAGCTGCGTTTTTTGTTTTTATGATGAAAAATTTTCTGTCCGAGAAGAGCGCCGCACCAGCCGCCGAGAAATTCCAAACTATGCAATTGAGCTTCGGGAATTCTCCAATCACCTCTTTGGGCGGCTCTTTTATCTACTCCATAAGCAATAAAAGTAACAAAATTGATTGAAATTAAATGCAAGACAATAAAAATGAGTAAAACGCTGCGCCATTTTGTAATAAAGACCGGAAGCGGAATATCGGCAAAATAAGATGTTTCGATATACCAGGCAGCAGCAGCAACCAATCCTAAATGCAACATATAAAAATTATTGCGGCGCAAAGGCTGAAACAGAGCCGGTAAAATAATTAAAAACGCTGCAATCATCAGAACCATAGACTTGTCCTTTTGAAGTTAAAATTTCAAAGCAATATAAAACATAAAATCTTCTTTTGCAATATAAGCTAAAATTTTGTTTAATAAGTTGCAAAAAACGGATTGTGATGTTATAAAACATACCTATGTTCTATTTTTAATAAAAACGGGATAAAATATGAAACGGCTGTATATTATGCCATTGTTGGCAATTTTATCTGCGTGCGCCAGCGGAAGTATTTTCGGAAATAATCCGTCCGATTCTGTTGAGCCGCAAAAAGAAAATGTTGTAAATCAAACAAATGAAAAACAAGAAGTTCGCCCTGATTATGCACCTTATTACATTGGGCGGAAACATGGAACAACCGCGCGCCAGATATATACGGTTTTAGCATCGCGGGCCACAAACAAAATGCTGAAGTCAACAGCGTCTCTATACGCAGGAGCAAAATATCCATCGCTGTATGTGGATAATCCCATCAGCGAAGGAGCAATAGCCGTTGAACAGCCGGAATATTTAACAACGGTAGTCAAAGATATTGTTACTGGCTCGCACAGTTATGTTTTGTCTGATAAAAAAATAGAAGCAAACTACGTGCTTGAAAGTTTTATCAGCAGCAATTCCGTGACAGCTAGAAACACAAAGGTTATTGTCTATAAAATTATCTTAAAAGACAATCAGCAAAAAGAAATTGGAACATGGGTTGAAACGTTAAGCCCTATTATGAATGATGATCAGAGTTGGTGGTAAATGAAAAATAGACTTTTTATAACTTCAGCGCTGGCTGCGCTGATTCCGTTTCAGGCAATTGCCGATGACGATGTCGTAAAGGTTTCAGGTTCGGCTTGTGAAATTTTCAACAATGGACAGTCAAAATCAAGTGTGCGCGTTCGGGTAACGGACAAAGCAAGTTATAACGCAGTTAGCCAAATCCCGTCGCTGGCTGAATTGCGTTCTCAAATGCTGGAGCATGATTATAACGTTATTGTCTATAATCTGGTAGATAACTATGTTCAGAATATGTCTGTCAGAACAACCAGTCAGGATAATAATGAGCTTTGTGTTGAAGTGACGGGCGCTATTCCTGCTGCTGACATTGTGACGGTTATCGCCAATTATTCTCCGGCTAATCCGGCTCCTGAGTATGATTTCAAAAAGGCTAATGGAATTATTACGGAAAAGGCTGAGCCGTTCAAAGAAAACAAACCTTCCGAGGCGGAGGTTATGTATAATGGTCCGAAAGAATTTGATAAAATAGCTGAACCCAGCAAAGCTGAAATAGCTTACCAGCCCGAGCAAGAACCTCAACCTCAGGTTCAGGCGGTTGAAGAAAAGAAAGTTTTGCCTGAAGCTGAAAAAATAGCGGCTCCGGCTGTTTATGTTCCTGAAGAGAATGATGTAATACCAACCGATTCCAGTGTAATAAATCAAGAACCTACACCAATAGAATTAGATAAGCCGAAAATTGAACCAGAACCAGAGCCGGAACCTGTTATAGAAGAACCGGCTAAAGCATTAATTTATATTGCTCCGGTCGAATTTAACAATAATACGCATACTTCTAAACCTTTGGGTGTATTAAAAGAATTTTTTGCTAATGAAGATTTATATACTTTATTAGATAATCCTGACGGCGCCGACTATACGATTTCTTCAAAAGTGCTTAAAGCAAAAATAGATTCAGTCAACCAAAAGACCAGAAGAATGCAGATGGTAGTGTCAGTTGAATTGAAAATAAACGGAGCTGACGGTTCTATCAGCGATCATCAAAACCGCTTTGTTTTGTTTGACAGTTCTGAAAACGAACAAGAAGTTGCAATGAATCTCTTAAAGAAATTATTGCAAAAATCCGGTGAAAAATTGATTGCCCGTGTTGAACAAAATGAGAGCAAACGGGCTGACCGCCCGTTCCTCATTCCGGCTAAATCTTCGTCCGGTCTTTAATGCTTTTGCAAACAAAACTAAGATTGTTAATGCGTTTTATGCCTGATGTCAGACAATAGCCGTCAATTTTGTTGTTGATTAACATTGTATATTTTTTCAGATTGAAATCATAATTACTGAAATATAATACAATTTCAACATCGGTAAAACCGCGGTCTGTATAAAAATTGAAGTCATAGCCGCAAATTGCTGTTCCGATATTGTTCAGGACAATTTTTGCGATATTTGAAAAATGCGCTGCATAACCCGTTTTCAAATAGGTGTCGGCAAACTGATTCATTGCGGCAAAAAGAGTATTATTGGGAGCCGATGCTACGACTCTTTTTATTAAATTTACATTGCCGGTAATTAAAGCAAACCGCAGCATTTCCAATGGAAAAATTTTAACATTTTCAGCCGGATTTTCAAATCTGGGACGGATTAAAATCGCCGCCATATCCAACATACCTAAATTAATAAGGTCATCGAGGTACATCTTTTCATACATTAAACTTATGTTTCCGCCGATTCCCCAAACCTGATTGGCAATGGAGCGAGCTCTCTGTTCCTGTGAGTTCATAATTTGCAGTCTTGTTTGCAAAATTAACAATTCGGTGTTGTTTTTATATTGCAAAGAAAGTTTCTCAGCCATTGCCAAAGTGCGCAAAATTCCATTGGTATTGTTATATTCCAACGCACGCACCTGTTGATAAAGCGCATCGATTTGCTGCTGCATGGCATCATTGTTAAAATTGTTCCACATAACATTATTCTCCGGAAGTTTTTTCAAAAACCATTTCTTTTTCCGGTGTGCTGATAATCAGCTTATTGCCTTCAATTTTGTATGTATCAGCTTCATCGAGAAATTTAAAATATGCTCTTTCGGCATCCATAAGCGGCATCGGACCGGCCATCATTGTGGTGCCTGCAGTTGAGAGTTTGATTTTTCCGTCTTTAGCTTGATATGAACCGAAATAATTATTTACGGCCTGCCCGTGAAAATCATTGCCGTTATCACTGAAACCGAGAGTTATTTCCAATCCGGCATCACCGGTTGTTTGGTATTCGTTTCCTTGCAAACCGCTATTGCTTTTGCAACTGATAAGTAAAACGCTCATCAATGCCAAAATTATATTTTTCATGCTTTTCTCCTAAAAATAATACTTATAACACTATATAAACATATTTGTTTTTTTGCCAATAAAAAATGACAGGATGTTACGGAAGGAAAAAATTTTAATAATTTATAAAAGATAAACTGGTAATAACAAATCAGTTTTACAGATGTCTTATAATGGAATGAAAAATGATAAAGAAAATATTGGCTCTTTCAACAGCATTAGCAGTATTAGGAACAGAAGTTTCTGCCGGTGAATGGAATTTTGAAGCATTCGGCAAAGCAAAAACTCTCTACGGATACAGTAATTACAATTCTGATTATGCTCATCATCAATCGCATAATCATTTGCCTTCACGCTTAAACGGCAGTTTGATGGCGCAATATCAATTTGATACCGGTTATCAATTGGGAGCTTATGCTGATTTGCATTATGGAGTGGATCAACAGTTAAAAGATTACAATCACGGTATTTGGGGTGAAGAGGTTTACGGTATTTTCGATTCTGATTTTGGAAAACTTATTTTCGGGCAGAGTTACAATGCTGCTTACCAATTAGGTGTCAGCGCTCCGTCAATCGGCGTTCTCGGGGTTAATCAAAGTGATGTTGTAAACTTTATAGCCAATCCTAATTGGCAGAGAAATCATCTTGCCACCGGATATCGTACACTTAATTCAACTGATATAAACACAGACGGAACAGCTGCAAAAGTTACATATATTTCTCCTGAATTTAATGGCGGAACTATGGTTGGTTTTTCTTATGTTCCAAATAGTTACAGCCGCGATGGCTTGATTAACCGCTATGCTTCATATAAAAATAAAGCTGGTTATATAGCTACAGTTTATCATTCCGAAGATGTCGGCGGCTTTACATTGTCTGGTTCTGCCGGCGGTGCTTATTATGCAGATAATGATAACGAAGTTTCCGCGGGGGTGAATATTTATCGCAAGGGCTGGACATTAGGCGGCGGCGTACGCAGAACCTGGGTTAATCATTATGATGCTCATATGAACCGTCGAGTTCGTCAATCCTTTGAAGATTATGACGCTTATCGTGATGCTTGGGCTTATAATGCCGGAATCAGTTATGAAATAGGACCATTTAAAACCGCTTTGACTTATTTTTATTCTAAAGCGGACGGAAAAGATTATGAAGATAAAATCATTCAATTTTCAAATTCTTACCAATACAATTCATATTTGACGATTTATGCGGCTGTGGCACATGGAGATTTTGATGGAAAAACAGCAAGCGATAGTAATTCGGGATATGCTGTTATAGCCGGAACCGGAGTCAAATTTTAGGAGAACATAATGGCTAATATTTTGCTTTTGTCCTCTTCAGAAGGGTTTTATACAGATCTAAAAGAACAGATAAATCTGAATGCGCCTAATTTTACCGTTTACGGCGAAAATAATGATGATGTCGTTTTTGATGTGGCAATTGTTGATGAAGATTGGAAACAAGCGGTTCTATTGCAAAAAAAATTGCGAAAAACGCCCATAATCTATTTAGGCAACAATGCTGATGAAAATGTTAGTGCGATTACAATTGTCAATAAGCCTTTAAGACTGGAAACATTGTTGGATTTAATATTGTCCAGTGCCAATCTTTTTGCCCACAGCAATGACGGGCAGCTGCAATTTGGCGGATATGTGTTAAACAGCGGTAAAAAAGACATTATATATGAGAAGAGCGGAAAATCGGTTAAGTTAACGGAAAGAGAAGTGGCAATTTTGAATTACCTCTACAAAACTCATGAAAAAAACGTTACCAAAAATGAGCTGTTATCTGAAGTTTGGGGGTACAATCCTGATGCAACAACCCATACGGTTGAAACTCATATTTATCGTTTGCGTCAAAAAATAGAAGAAGGCACCGGCGGTTGTCAGGTTATTCTTACGGAAGAAAACGGATATAAATTAAATTTTTAAAGTGACTATCAGCGGAATATGATCGGAAGGACGATCTTCGGCGCGGAAATTACGGCAAAACTCGATGTCAGAAATTGTTTCGGTCAGGTCAGGAGTAATCCAAATATGATCCAATCTGCGTCCTTTGTCGTTTTTTTGCCAGTTTGGATTCCTGTAACTCCACCATGAATAAAGTTTTTGCGGTTCCGGATATATTCGGCGGGCAACGTCAACAAAATTTCCGTTTTTGAAAAATGCTGCCAGCTTTTCAATTTCAATTGGGGTGTGTGAAATTGTTTTAAGCATGGCTTTATGATTCCATACGTCATTTTCCAACGGTGCAATATTAAAATCTCCGCATATTAAGCGTTTAGAGGATTGGTCGGAGAAAAAACTTCCGAGTTCATCGACAAAATTCAGCTTATGCACAAAAGACGGATTCGTTTTTGTGTCGGGAATTTCACCTCCGGCTGGAATGTATATATTATGAATTTCTACTCCGTTTTCGAGCATAGCACTGATATGGCGGGCATCATCGCGGTTTGTGTGTATGTGCTTTTCTATTTTGGTTAAAGGTATTTTAGAAAGAATGGCAACGCCATTGTAAGCGGGCATGCTATACAGAGCTATATGCTTGTATCCCAGATTTTCTATTTCAGAAAAAGGAAAATCTTCTTCTTTTGCTTTTACCTCTTGCAGACAGATAACATCTAAATCTTTTTCCGTAGTCAACTTTTGCAATAAAGGAAAACGGATTCGGATTGAGTTGACATTCCATGTAGCCAGCTTAAACATTAACGGCCTTTGTTGATTTTAATCGGACTTTTGTTTTTACGAAATTTGAATAATGATTGGTCCAATGGCTTATCTATTTGCGTTCCGTAAAGCGAAACTGCAACTTCAACGCTTTGCGGGTCGATTATTTTCCATTGACGCAGCTCAAAAGGAGAGTTGTTAAATGTCAGGGTTATAGTTCCTAAAT
Organism: Bacteroidaceae bacterium; assembly: GCA_963646605.1. Lineage (GTDB taxonomy): Bacteria > Pseudomonadota > Alphaproteobacteria > RF32 > CAG-239 > JAFUYI01. The sequence continues at coordinate 774 of CAVIWQ010000047.1, read as the reverse complement.
CGCCTTTGCCTTTATAGTCTAAACCGATAATTGTTGTGCCGGCATCTTTATAAAAGGAAGCCACTTTTATATTTTTGCCGTCAATTTTAATATCATTTCCCAAAATCAGCGAGGCCGGAATATCATCATAATCTATATTGCTGACCTGATCCAAATCTTTATCGTTGTATACAATGTAATCGCCGTTTCCGACGATCAAAACATTTGTAGGTGCCGCATATTCCATGTGGATTTTATTTGGCTTTTCAATATAAAGAGTACCTTCCGAAACATTGCCGTTGCTTGCATTTTGCACAAAGCGCGCTTGCAGTGTTTTGACCGAGTTAAGATAGTTTTCGATTCGGGATAAATCGTTCTTTGTTTGAGCGGTTGCATTTTGAGTTTCGAAAATAAAAAGAGCAGCCAGTAAAATTGTTAAAAGTTTCATATCCCAAATATCCTTCAAATTAAAATTATAATGATTATATATAATATGATTCGCAATTATTGCAATTATTAGATTCTCTTATCTTTGTTGTTAAAAATGCAAAGTACCGCTCAATTTTCTTATTTTGATGATAATGTATTGATATTACTTTATATTTTTATTTGCTCTAAAAATTATCCACCAGTCACTTTTTTAAAAAATGCCTTTTTAGAATAGGGTAGCTTGTCAATAAGAAAAAAATATATTTAGCAATGGAAAAATAAAATTCTTTATTGCACTATTATAACCATATTAGGTCATCCGATTCTTATTAAAAACAGATGATAAAAATTTTGTGGATACAATAT
>CAVIWQ010000046.1:0-10461 GCA_963646605.1 Bacteroidaceae bacterium | reverse complement strand
ATTTTTAATTTCAGCCATTACTTCTCCCAAAAACTTTTTTTCATAGTAATATAATATTCCATTTAATAAAGTCTTTTTTAGTGAAAAAGTTCATAAAATTCATTATTTTCTTTAAGCTTTCGGCATAATTTCCGGTGCTTCAATTCCCAGCAAAAACAGAAGTTTCACCAGAATATTACGGGTCAATTCCGCCAAAGCGATACGTGATTGAGCTATTTGGGAATTTTCTGCTCCTTTAATCGGAGAGGCATTGTAAAAACTGCTGAACGCTTGAGCCAAATTATAAGTATAATCAGAAATAATGCTCGGCTCTTTTTCTATTTCAGCCCGCATAACCACATTGCTGAATTGAGCTATTTTCAAGGCAAGATTGCGCTCTTCCTGATTTGTAATAATGATATTTCCTGATTTTACTTCTGAATTTTTACGAATAACCGAATTAATGCGTGCAACCGCATATTGTATATATGGACCGGTTTTGCCTTCAAAATTGGCAAAATCATCCAATTCAAAAACATACCCTGAAGCTATGTTATTCTTCAAATCCTGAAATTTGATAGCTCCGATAGCTACCTGCGCAATCAGCTTATCTAGCTGTTCTTGACTTAAACCGCTTTCAGCTCCGGCTTTAGGCATTGATTCAGCAACTTTTTCTTTAGAAAGCTGAATCAAATCACAAAGATTCATAACACCGCCGTCACGGGTTTTAAACGGCTTGCCGTCAGCGCCGTTAACTGTTCCGAAACCGATGTGGCGCAGTTTTACATTAGGCGCTATCCCCAATTTTTCGGAAGTCTCAAAAACTTGTTCAAAATGCAAAGACTGGCGTTTATCTACAAAATAAACAATTTCATCAGCATGCAAATCATCAACACGCATTTTGATTGTGGCTAAATCCGTTGCCTGATAAGTAAATCCTCCGTCCGATTTTTCTATAATCACAGGAGGTTTGGGTTTATTTTCCTCATCAAGTCTGATAATATAAGCGCCGTCATCATATTCCAGCAGTCCTTTTTCCTCGGCAATTTTTTTAATTTCAAAGCAGGTTTTATGAGCATCAGATTCCCCAAGCCAAAGATCAAAATGTACGCCCAATTCACGATAGTTAGCTTTAACAGCCTCTACTGAAACCTTGCGGATATGTCTCCATGCTTTTGTATATTCTTCATCTCCATCTTGAAATTTTGCGGTAATAACACGAGCCTTTTCTTTGGCTTTCTCATCTTCTTTACAACGAATGTTAGCTTGTTTATAAAAAGCGGTAATTTCGGCAATATCATAACTTTCCATTTTATCTAAATTGCCATCGCGGATAATCACTTCTGATAAAATCATACCGATAGGTGTCCCCCAATCGCCGAAATGGACATCGGAAATAGGTTTATTGCCGACAAATTCTTCTATTCTTCTGACTGATTCGCCGATAACTCCCGAACGCAAATGCCCGACATGCATTTCTTTGGCCACATTCGGTCCGCCGTAATCCAACACAATTGTTTTCGGCTCAGCTGCCTCTGCACAGCCGAAACGGGGAGATTTTGCCATATTATCCATTGTTTTCGCAATCATTTCATCAGACAAGGTTAAATTCAAAAACCCAGGGCCATCTACCGAAACTTTTGCAAAATCAGCATCTTCTTGTAATTTTTCGGCAATAGCTTCACCGATTTGGCGCGGATTTTTCTTTTCCGCCTTAGCCAAAGCCAAAGCTCCATTACATTGAAAATCGCTCAAATCCGGACGATCTGAATTTTTGACAACGGCAAACTTGCTGTCAAAATTTAATTCCTCAAAGATTTTTTTCAGTTTTTGATTAATTTTTTCATCTAAAATACAAGTCATTGATTTTCCTTATCTGACACATTGAAATTTTGCATAAGTCGGAGTCATAATCCGGCACGAAAATCGTTCTTCGTTATCCAGCACGGCGGCTGTTCCCGTATCATTTTTTATACATTCCTCATCGGCCATTTTCTGCACCGCTGAAAAATCCGTAACCCAGCCGTTATAACAAATAACCGGAGCATCTGTTTTAGAAGTCCCCACATACAATTCATCGCCTTTTTTTCCGGCTTCACGCCTTCTGTCGACAAAAGGTTCGCTCAGCGAACAAGCGGCAACCAACAACAGCAACAATGCCGCTGAAAAAATTTTTAAGCTGGACAATTTCAAAATCTCCATTAAATTAAAGGCACTTTTTGTAATTTATATATGAAGAAGATAAAAATGCAAAGCCAAAATACATACATTGGTGATGATAAATTCACAAAAATGCTTGAACATTACCAATGCCCGACCGGACTAAATCTGATAAAACTGCGTTTTGCCGGAGCTATTTGCAGTCCGAATCTTAATTTGCGCCCAACCGATGTTATTTCGTCTTTATGGCCGCAAAACCAACAGCCCCGTTTGCAAACCAAAGAAGAAGCCGAACTTTTTTTCAAATTTTTTATGGGATTGTGGGACGATATTTTTGAACAGGTTCGCGATAACAAAATAGAATTGCCGAAGTTCAAGATAAGAAATGCGGCTGAACTGACTGAAACCTGCTTTCAACGGCAGGAAGAAATCGAAGCCGGCTACCTTGAAGGATTTTGGGGCGGCTGCGATAATGTTAAAATACCTGCTTACATAGCTCAAATAGTCGATTCTCTTTCGGAACTTGCAGAAGTTTATCATCGTTTATCACAGCATCAAACTAATGAAAATGAATTGGAAAATTTAATTAAAACGATTGCCCACACAGATAAAATGGTCAATCGGTCAATTGCCTTTATTATTGAAAACTCGGTCTTGCCGCGCTTTGAACAGGTTAGCACGGGAAAAACAAATTAAGCAAATTTTATAAAGGAAAAACAATGGATTTATATGAAGGTCTTTTAACGCGCCGTTCCATACGCAAATATACGGATAAAAAAATACCGCATGAAGTCTTGGAAGAAATCATTAAAGCTGCACAATATGCTCCCTCTGCGCACAATAAACAGCCATGGGAATTTTTGGTAATTGAAGACAAAGAAACTTTGAGTTCTCTGCGCAACGTCCAACGCTGGACATCTTTTGCCAAGGGAGCCGCCTGCGCCGTTATTGTCTGCGGAAATCTTGAACAAGCATTTAACCGTGATAAAGACGGTGAAAAATGGGATTATGCCGACATAGATTGCTCTTTGGCTGCTGAAAATCTTATGTTAGCCGCTCATGCAAAAGGCATAGGAACCTGTTTTTGCGGAGCTTCGCCGATGCCCTTGGTTATCGATGGATTACGCAACCATTTGCATATTCCGGAAAATATGCGTCCTGTCGGCATTATTATCATGGGGTATCCTGATGAAACACCGGCACAGCCTGAAAATCGCTGGCATCCCGAAAAAATTCACTGGGAAAAATGGTAATTTCAACGCAAAAAGAGGTGTTTTGAAAACACCTCTTTTTTTTAATCTGCTTTTTCAAATTTACGTTCAAACTTGTCCCATGCAAAAGCTCTAATGCACTCTGATTCATCAACGCACACCATGCCTCCGGGCTCAAACACAACATCGTTACACATAAATGTTCCCGCCTTCCATTCGATAAACGAATGTAAAGCACGCCCGACAAAAGTGTTTGTTTGGCTGTCATAATGATACTGCGCATCCAAATCTGCATTTGCAACGGCTTCAATTTCCCCATTTGGATAAGCAATAACATAAAAGCCGAAACAATCATTGGTAACACGGACAGGCTTGAGTTGATAGCGGTGAACATCCTGTTTTTGAAGTTCATCATCAATCAACTTTTTTACTTCTTCAAAAGTTTTTTGTTCCATATATATAATCTGTTAATAATTTTTTCGATTTTTTAATAATGACACAAACCTTGTTTTTTGTCCAGCTTTTAAAGTTTTTTTATTATAGGTTAAACCCGTTCATAGTTTTATTGAGGCGCATGAACAACCTTAAAAATAGCTTGAAAAAAAATCATTTAGTGTTACATTAGCGACGATTAAAACGCTGGTGCGGGGCATTCCGCACATCATTTATGGAAGGATAATAATATGACAATTCGCGTCGGTATTAACGGATTTGGCCGTATTGGCCGCTTGGTTTTCCGTGCAGCTCAAAAAAGAGACGATATTGAAATCGTTGGTATCAATGACCTGATTGATGTTGAATATATGGCTTATATGCTCAAATACGACACAATGCATGGCAAATTTGACGGCACAGTAGAAGTTAAAGACGGCAAACTTGTTGTTAACGGCAAAGCTATCCGCGTTACTGCTGAAAAGAACCCTGCTGATTTGAAATGGGGCGAAATCGGAGCTGAATATGTAGTTGAATCTACCGGTTTGTTCCTCACAAAAGAAAAAGCTCAAGGCCACATTGATGCCGGTGCAAAATATGTTGTTATGTCGGCACCGTCTAAAGACGATACTCCGATGTTTGTCTGCGGCGTTAACACAGATTCTTATGTTAAAGGCACACAGTTTGTTTCCAATGCTTCCTGCACAACAAACTGCTTGGCTCCTATCGCTAAAGTATTGAACGACGCTTTTGGTATTGAAGAAGGCTTGATGACAACTGTTCACTCTACAACAGCTACTCAAAAAACCGTTGATGGTCCGTCTGTAAAAGACTGGAGAGGCGGCCGCGCTGCTTCCGGCAATATTATTCCGTCTTCAACCGGTGCTGCTAAAGCTGTCGGCAAAGTAATTCCTTCATTGAACGGAAAATTAACAGGTATGTCTTTCCGCGTTCCAACTTTGGACGTTTCTGTTGTTGATTTGACGGCAAACTTGAAAAAAGCCGCTACTTATGAAGAAATCTGCGCCGCTATGAAAAAAGCTTCTGAAGGCGAACTCAAAGGCATTTTGGGTTACACTGAAGATGCAGTTGTTTCTTCTGACTTCTTGGGCGATTCACGCACTTCTATCTTTGACGCTAAAGCCGGTATTCAATTGACTCCGACTTTTGTTAAAGTTGTAAGCTGGTACGACAATGAATGGGGTTATTCAAACAAAGTTTTGGACCTCGTTGCCCACATGGCTAAAGTAAACGGATAATCTTTACAATCCCCGCGGACAGAGGTCGGCATTGTATGTCGGCTGTTGTCGCGGGGATTTTTTATTTTTTTAAGGAAATAACAATGAATTATAAAACAATTGACGATTTAGGAAACTTGCAGGGCAAAGTTGCTATGCTTCGCGCCGACTTGAACGTTCCTATGGATGAAAATTTCAATGTTACCAACACCGCACGTATCGACCGTACGGTTCCAACCATTAAAGAACTGATGAGCAAAGGCGCAAAAGTTGTTGTCATTTCTCACTTTGGCCGTCCAGAAGGCAAAGGTGATATGAAAAACTCGCTCAGCCATATTGTTAAAGACTTGGAAAAAGCTTTGGGCAAAAAAGTTGTGTTTGTCGATGACTGCATTGGTGAAAAAGTTGCAGAAGCCGTTAAAAATATGAGCAATGATGAAATTTTGCTGCTTGAAAATCTGCGCTTCTATAACGAAGAAAAGAAAGGTGACGAAGCTTTTGCCAAAGAATTGGTAAAACCTGCCGATGTATATGTTTCTGATGCTTTTTCAACCGCTCACCGCGCACATGCTTCTATGGTTGCCGCAGCTAAAGAATTGCCTGCAGCCATGGGACGTTTGATGGAAGAAGAAGTTAAAGCTTTGGAAGGCGCTTTGTCGAATCCGACCCGTCCGTTAATTGCCGTTGTCGGCGGTTCTAAAGTTTCAACAAAACTCGACTTGCTGAATAATTTGGTTAAAAAAGTTGACAAATTGGTTATCTCAGGCGGTATGGCTCACACCTTTATGAAAGCCAGCGGTATAGATACACTTAACGAGGCTAATTCGTTGGTACAAATGGATATGCTTGATACAGCCAGAGAAATTATGGCAACCGCAAAAGCCAACAACTGTGACATTGTTTTGCCTCAAGACGTTGTTGTATCAAAAGAATTTAAGCCAAATGCCGAACACAAAACCGTTGCTTTGAGCGATATTCCTGCAGAAGGCTGGAGTCTGTTGGATGTTGGCGAAAAAACCATTGCTGCTATTAATGCCAAACTTGACGAATGCAAAACTTTGGTTTGGAACGGACCTCTCGGCGTTTTTGAAATGAAACCTTTCGATAATGCCACCAACAAAGTTGCTCAGCATGCCGCTGAATTGACACAAGCCGGAAAACTGATGTCTGTTGCCGGTGGCGGCGATACCGTTTCTGCTCTCGAAAATGCAGGCGTTGCCAACAAGTTTTCATATATTTCAACAGCCGGTGGTGCTTTTCTGGAATGGATGGAAGGCAAAGAACTCCCCGGAGTTGCCGTATTGAAAAAATAATTCTGCTTAAACAAGCACAAAAAAACACCTTCCGTTTAAAACGGGAGGTGTTTTTTAATAAATGTCTCATTTGTAAGCAACAATCTGAACACTGCGGCTGAAAACAGATGAAATTTCTCCTAATTTGGCGACTGCATTTTGAGTTAGCCAATAAACAGAATATTCTCCGTTTTCATCATATCCGTAATTTTCAAAGTTCAACTGCGGCGCCATTGTTTCAACTTTTCCAAAGTCATAGCTCGGAAAAGCGCAACTTAAAACACCATCATCATAATAGGCTTCGTTATAAACGATAGGAATTGTCAGAGTAAAATAACCGTAATTTACATTCAATAAATGAGTACGTTCATAAACCAAAACATAATTTCCATCGCTGTAAGAAAGCTCTAAATTGCCCTTTACAAGCTCCGTGTTGACAATCTTAAAATCATTCTTATAACTTTTGATTGTAAACACAGAAGGTCCATGAGATCTTCCATCGTCATAGAATGGGAAACTGCAAACCACCGGATTGTCATTAACGCGTCCGTCTGACCAAACCTGATGAATATTCAATGTAGAAGTAATCAAGTTTCCGTCTGTGATTTTCACATTTTTAGAAACAAGTTCGCTACGCAGAATATAAGGTTCATTAGCTGGTCCCAAATGTCTGTACAACAAAACTGTTGCGCTCAAATCATAATGCTTGCCGTTAAATTCGACACTGATAGAGTGAACAAGCTGTTGACGGGCATAAGCTTCTTCGCCGTCAATGGCAGAATCAAGTTGTTTTACTTTATAGCCGTTGTCTTTGATAGCTCCGATTTGATGATAAGGCATAACTCTTTTGGTAACACCGTCATTATAAACAGCTACCTCATAGTCAAGCTCATAATCAAATGAGAACTCCGCGAACTTTACGCTATAAACCATCACCGAATCAGAAACCGTAACAAAGCCTTCTTTGCGTTCGCTGCGTTTTCTATTAGATACTTCCACCTTAGGCGGTTCAACAATAAAGTCATAAACCTTAACCACGGTATCGGTATTGTTAAACGCGTTATTCAGGGTTACTTCAACCTTGTTTTCAAACGCTGCTCGGGTCTGGCCTTTGACCATTATCCAAGACTTGTACGAAAACTGCGTTCCTGTCGTTACGCCGTTGGGGTTAATACTTGGCTTGGATGACGCTGTGTCGTCCATGCCTTCATCTAACACTTCACTTTCGATAACTTCCGGCAATGTCGGGTCATCGTCACTGCTGCATGATGCAAAAATCATCACACTGCTCATAATCATGGCTGCCACGATTACAAACCAATTTTTCTTCGTTTTCATATTCTATGAGTTTTTAGGGTGAATAATATTGATAATTAATAATTTGATTAATTTTTCCGTTTTACGTCCGGTAGACTGCTTAAAGCTTTCGAGTGCGGCAGACTGAATTTATTTTCCTTCAGCCTGCCGCCCTCGCTGCCTTATTGAGGGCCCCGCCCTTAAAGGGGATCTTTACATTCTTTCAGAGTATCTTACTATATACCTTAAAAATGCGGGCGGGGATTATTGGTAAATTAGTATATGCATTTACCGCAACCATGTTTATGATTCCAACTCAAATCATATGAATTCCCTTCCCATGTCATATCATAATTGCTGCCTGAGTGATTATGGCCTGCACCGGCTGCCAACAAGTTAGTTCCTTTATTGCTACAATAACGATATAATTTATACCCAGTCTCTGATACATACGGAACCGATACCACATGGTCTTTAGGTCTATAGTTATCTTCACCATTGTATAGTTTATCACGTCCAGCCAACGCCTTATAAACACGGTCGTTACTGAAGATAATTTTAGCACTGCTATTAAATGCGCCTGCTTCACAAGAGGTTGGTGCACCTAAATACCCCATACTAATCATTCTCACTTTATAAGAAGCAGCAGGTCGCTCAAACATATACCAATTTGTATTGTACAAGCTTATACCGCTTTTACGGATTGATAATGCAATAGATGTATTCTTAGAATAAACACTATACTTAGCAAACCCTACAATTCCATTAACATTGAAATTATTAACTCTAAATGTCTTCTCGGCAGATCCTCCCATGAAAGCTACCGGTACACTCAAACCGCCAGTAACATTAACATTGGTTAAATTATAATCATATCCTGTTGATATAAATTTATTTCCAATACTTAATGTAGCTCCTTCTACTTTTGGATTAGCATTTACTTTTCCTTGACTTGTAAGCACTACCTCACCTTTTGTAGTAAGTGTTGTATTGTTAGCAATTTTTACATTGGTATCAATTATATTTACTTTTGCCGTACCAAAAGTTACTGTATTGCTAAAGTTCAAGTCTACACCATATATAGAAACCGCTGTATTTGTAACTGAACCATTTGGGAAACTGTTCCCTTTATAGGTTACTGTTGGCATTTTTTTACAAGCAACATTTAAGGCTCGTGCACCATCAGAACGTGCATCTAAAGTTTTAATCAAATATTGCGGAGAGTAATAATTGGTAGCATTAACGCATCCCAGTCCGGCAGTACTATTACTTATACTAGCTTTATATGAGGCCGCGCACCTATATGTTTCAGAAGAGTTATCCGTAGACGGCATAGGACATTCGTCTTTAGATGGTGTTCCTATATAACTAACATCCCATTGATGATATACACAATCCGGATCTAATTCATATTCTGTAGTTTCATCAACTTCCGAACGGTCATATGAAATATTGTCCTCTGTTTTTGTACATATTGCAGATGACCCCTTCGGACAAGTAACCGGCTCAGACGGCGTCCAATTATCATAAGCTAATTTAGGTGTACCTGCTGCACAGATATTTCCTTCCCCGGGAACTAAATCTGCATTGCTGCCATCACTAAGACAGCAAGCTCTCACACAATCTTTTTTAACTATTTTGGTTCCGAGTTCATTTCCGTCTTTATCTTCTTCCCATTCTTGTTCATCTTTGGCTTTTACCTTATATTTGCAGCAAAATTTCGAACAAACTTGTTTTTGTGTATAGCCACCGATCTTACAAGTAGGACTATAAATAGAAATATCATCTGCAATAACCGCACTTACTGTTCCAACAGGCGCTTTGTCACCTTTAACCTTAAGCGTACTTCCGTCAAACAACGCATATGTACTTCCTGGTAAATATTCTTTAACAGCATCAGCACAAGACATCGGAATACATTTTTCTCCGGCTTTTAATCTTACATAACTTCCATTTTTATCCATAATTCTGTTGCCATTTTCATCGACATCATAGTCGCCGTCCACACTGACACGATACCCTGGGTCGCGGCATGCAAGAATTTTATATTCGTTGCCGACTTGACGATACGGACAAACTTCATAATCTTTCTTATCAGGAGTACCATTATTATATCCCACATGATCCAAGTTTTGAGCAGGATATCCCTGACAAGATTTACAAGCTCTGTAATAAGTTGTACCGCCAGACGAGCATTTGCCTTTATTTTCATCACCGATATAAGGGCTGCAGCCGGAAGCCGAATATTGATAGATTTTACGGTCGCAATAACAAGCTGAATAATATTCTGTTGTTTTTCCATTGCTATCAATAGCAAAACAGCTATCGCCGACTTCTGCATTTTTGTCACATTCAGCCGGAGAATAGGGGAAAAGAGCACGGTCGCATTTGCACTCTGTATAAAGAGCCTGATTATCAAGTCCATTTCTGCTAGAGTTCAATCTCTGCTGAATACAGCTTAAGCCTCCCGGAGTGCTATTCTGGGGGCATTGAGTGCCATAAGAAGGATCTGAGGAATATTTATAGTTACTAGCACACGTGCATTTGAACTTTCCTCCGCATACATCCGTTCCTCGCATTAATGGATAAAGACAGGAAGAATAATTGTAATCCTTATCGCAGCATTTTTTTAAACTTGCTTTATAAGGACAACGATATTCCAACTGATATGGTTCGCAAGATGCTTCTGTATAACCGTCCAGAGCGCATTGTTCTTTAACCACATCCGGAGTATGTTCCGGAAAATCTACTGCGCCGCCGCAATTTTCATCGGTAGCGAAACATACACGCGCTTGGGTTTCAAACGCGAAAATACAGCCGCATACCAATAAGCACGCCGCTGCCAAATAATTG
>CAVIWQ010000045.1:0-10880 GCA_963646605.1 Bacteroidaceae bacterium | reverse complement strand
CATATAAGTATTTCTAATATTATTACTATCCTTTTTTAGCTTTGGCAACTGCTTCAACAAAATATTCAGCAAAACAAATTTGAAAAATGTAATAAAAAGTATTGACGAAGCAGAAAAGTTAAGCTAAATATACTCCGGTAGTTCACCAATGGAGTGTTGGCAGAGCGGTAATGCAGCGGATTGCTAATCCGTCACCGTGAATAGCGGTGCACAGGTTCGAGTCCTGTACACTCCGCCACTTAAAGCCCTGATTTTCAGGGCTTTTTGTTTTATCTAATGCCTAAAACATCGCCTTTTCAAAATCTATAATTGTGCTGTTTTGCGCGATTCGTTTACACTAAAGTTGCACAATAAAGAAACACAAAAATAGTTATTGACTTTTAGAACAAAATGGCATAAATATTCTTCTGTTTTTATACCATTGCTTCATCGTCTAATGGTAGGACAGCGGACTCTGACTCCGTTAATCTTGGTTCGAATCCAGGTGAAGCAGCCATTTTGAACAGGGCTTCGATTTTGCATCGTAAGCCCTTGTTTTTTCTTCATTATTTGCGGTTCGAACGGGCGAATTTTCATAGATTCCAGAATTGCCGTTTTCAGGGGTTAAGTCATTGTTTTTACTTGGTTCGGAGTGATTCGATCCAGAGTTCGAAGAATCTTCCATTTCAGAGAATGGAAATCTTAATTTATAATGAATTGTTCCGTCTTTTATTTGCAAACTTTCAAAGATAAAACGAAGCAATAATCTTTTTTGCTCATAGTCATTGCTCTTTACAAACAACTCTCCGGCGGCAGAGGCTATTTCAAACAATCCCATCAATGTTTCATTAAACCGATCATCAGCTTTGCCGTGTGCCCTTACTTTATCTCGCAGGCGTTCAATAGAGATCTGAAGCTCCGCTCTCTTATCCTCGTATTGTTCTTTGGTTAATTCGCCGTCTAAACGCATATTTAGGAGCGTGTCTTGTCGCTGTTGAGCTTTGGTTATTTCTGCGTTAAGCCGTCCGAGCTCTCGGTTGCGATACTCTATTTCTGCCGCTTTGGAGTTGGTTAAGTGTTCTTTCAGGTCGTCAAGAGCCTGTTTAGGCAGATGTATGCCCCGCAAGATATAGGATATTTGTTCAGTTATATCTCTTTCGGGAACATATAAGCGGCTACCGTCTTCCTTATAGCAGACGAGATAATAAAACTTTTTCTTTTTAATTTCATTAGGGCAGATTTTTCCGCTGTACATACAGCAAATCAAATATCAGTAAGTATATAAAAAAATATTTTTAATGAGGGAGAGCTATCAGCTGATTCAGTTGTTCGGAAATTCCGAACAACTGACGTAGACGGTAAAAATTATTCAACGCAATCTTATAATATTGATATGATTATTTCATAGGGTACCGCATAAAATCTTCTATTACCACCCAATTCCGCATTTGGGCTACCGAACGCATAATTATTTAAATTTTCCAGCATAGGCGGAAAATAAAAGTAGGAAATTACAAAAAGCTAATATTATGTATAATGTAAAGCCTCGAAAATTACTTTTGCAACTTCGAGGCTTTTTATTGCAATATATTTTTTATTTCTGTTTTCCGTTTTTCATTCCATTTTTCAATCCATCTTTAAGACCATTTTTCAAACCGTCTTTCAATTCCTTTTGACGTCCGTTTTTATAGCCATCTTTTAAACCGTTTTTCAGTCCGTCATTAAGACCATCTTTTAAGCCGTCCTTCAAAACACTTCCTTCTGTACTGGTTGTTTCAGCAGCTTGCACATTTTGAACAATTCCTCCAAAACATAATAAAGCAGCAAATGACATTAAAATAAGTTTTTTCATATTAATTCCTTTCATAATACTTTCTTCAATCTTATTAACTTACATTTGCTATAACGATGCTGCACACAAAAGGTTCATAATTTTGCACAATTTTTATTGTAAAAAAGTAAGAAAGAGATTATAATTCAAAATGATATATAATTATTATACATAAACATAAATTGCCTATTATTATTGAGTTTCATAGTTTTATTTTTAAGAATTTTTCTTAAATATGCTATTTTCTTAACAATAATACTTTTTATTGTTTATTATAAAGTTATAGTAAAATAAAAAGTTAAACTATTAAAAATAAAAATTATGAAAGCAATTAAAAATCTTTTGTTTGCGAGTGTAGTAACTATTGGTGCTTTTCTGTTTAGCGGCGCTGTATTTGACGCAATATTCGAACCATTTGCGGCATCAGTTATATTCTCATTAGCATATGCCGTTGTCAGCGTATGCGAGACTGAAAATACTGATAACATCGCTGTTGCCAGCGCTGTGTTCATCACAAGCTTTGTGCTGTTTGCACTTGCATGGTGGATTAATGAAGACCAGACCGCTTTTTACTTTTCTCAGGACTGGGATGGTTGCGAGTGGTCTCCTGATTTGGCTAATTACACTTGGAATTGGCTTGCACAGATTCCTATTTCTGTTTTTTTAGCATTTTTCACTTGGAAATATGCAGACAAATTCAGAAACGATCTTGATAAAGCCGACGCTGAAAAAAATGCCTAAACAACAAGATTACAAAAAACAGCAGAGGAAGCAATTTCTCCGCTGTTTTTTATTATATTCCTTATTAACAATTCCCAGCTGCCTATGTTTCTCACCTACCCCTCAACTAGTTCAAACTGAAAATTTTTCTTATAAAAAAGGCGGTGAAGCACCGCCCTTTTCGTTTATTTTTTATCTTCCAAATCAACCTTAATATGCAATTCTTTCATTTGCAGCTCGGTTACGTAGTTTGGCGCCTGCATCATTAAATCTTGCGCTTTTCCGTTCAATGGGAACAAAATCACATCACGAATAATCGGTTCATCTAAAAGCAGCATAACCAAACGGTCAACGCCATAAGCAGAACCGGCGTGCGGTGGCGCGCCAAACTTAAAAGCACTAATCATACCGCCAAATTTATTATCTACAACCGAATTGTCATAACCGGCAATTTCAAAAGCTTTATACATAATTTCAGGTTCATGGTTGCGAACAGCACCGGACAGCAATTCAACACCATTGCAAACAAAATCATATTGATAAGCTAAAATATCCAACGGATTTTTATTCAACAATGCATCCATACCGCCTTGAGGCATCGAAAACGGATTGTGCGAAAATTCAACAGCGCCGGTTTCTTCATTTTCTTCATAGAACGGAAAATCAACAATCCAGCACATTTTAAAACTGTTTTCATCAATCAATCCCAATTCACTGCCTACTTTGTTGCGCAGACGACCGCTGAATTTATCAAATTTCATACCATTGCCAACCATAAAGATAACGGCATCACCTTCTTCAGCGCCAAATTGCGCTTTCAATTCAGCCAATTTGGCTTCAGTGAGCATTTTTGCAATGCCTTTTGCACCAGCCTGTGCAAAAGCGACATAAGCAATTCCGCCCATACCTTCTTCTTTAGCAAAAGCATCAAGTTTGTCGAAAAATGAACGCGGCTTATCGGCAATGCCCTTAACAACCATAGCTTTAACCGTTTTGCCTTCTTTAACCAAACCGTCATAAACGCCAAAACCGCTGTCTCCGAAAAACGAAGTAGCATTTTGCAAAATCAACGGATTACGCAAATCAGGCTTATCTGAGCCGTAAGTCATCATTGCCTCACGGAAAGGAATATGCACAAACGGAGCTTGATCAACGGTTTTTCCGTTAGCAAATTCATTGAAAATTGTCCCCAAAGTATGTTCGATAACACCGAACACATCATCTTGAGTGGCAAAACTCATTTCCATATCCATTTGATAAAATTCCCCCGGAGAACGATCGGCGCGAGGATCTTCATCGCGGAAACACGGAGCAATTTGAAAATATTTATCAAACCCCGAAACCATCAGCAGCTGTTTAAACTGCTGCGGAGCCTGAGGCAGTGCATAAAATTTTCCTGGATTAATGCGGGAAGGAACCAAAAAATCGCGAGCCCCCTCAGGAGAAGAAGCTGTCAAAATAGGTGTTTGATATTCTGTAAAACCCTGCTCTCTCATTAATTCGCGAGAACGTTGAATAACCGCCGAACGCAGCAAAATATTTTTATGAATACGGTCTTTTCTCAAATCAAGAAACCGGTATTTCAGTCTGATTTCTTCCGGCGCATCATCTTCTATGGCAACCTGAAACGGCAGCATATCAGCTTTGGAATAAACGGTCAAACCGTCAACTTTTATTTCTATCTCGCCAGTCGGCAAATTTTTATTTATGCTTTCGCGGATAACCGCTTCACCGTCAATACCGATAACCGATTCAACACGCAATTCCTGAATTTGTTCAAACAACGGCGATGCACTGTCAAACACGCATTGAGTGATACCGTAATGATCTCGCAAATCGACAAAACACAAATTTCCCAAATTTCTTTTGCGGTGAATCCAACCGGCAAGTTTAACTCTTTTGCCGGCATCGGACGCTCTTAATTGTCCGCACGTAAAATTACGATATTGATTAGTCATTGTAACCCCTATTTTTGTTAATTATGGGTGGTATTATTAAGCTAAAATCAATTGAAATCAACTCTAAAAACAAAATTACACCGTTTTTTAAAACAATTTTAAGCATATCTTGCTATTTTTTCGCTTTATAAAAACTATTGGGACAAAACTATGCAAGTAATATACCGCACCGAAGACCTGAAAGCTCTGTGTTCTCGACTGAGCCAACATAATTTTATTGCCGTTGATCTCGAATTTATCCGCGAAAAGACCTATTATCCGATTTTATGCCTAATTCAGGTTGCTTCGGAAGATGAAGCAGCAATTATCGATCCCTTGGCTCCTGATCTTGATTTGAGTGTTTTTTTCGAGCTTATGCAAAACACCGGTGTAACCAAAGTTTTTCATTCGTGCCGGCAAGATGTAGAAATTATCTACAATATGTCCAAACATGTTCCGCAACCGTTGTTTGACACACAGATTGCGGCTATGGCCTGCGGTTTTGGCGAAAGCATCAGTTACGAACGGCTGGTAAAAGCCGTATTAAATATTGAGCTTGACAAAACAGACTGCCTGTCAAATTGGCAACTACGCCCTTTGAATGAACATCAGCTTGAATATGCTTGCGGTGATGTAACCCATTTGGTCAAGTTATACAAATATCTCAAACAAGAATTGGAAAAAGACAATCGATACGAATGGATAAAAGAAGAATTAGACTTTGTATCGCAGCCTTCGACTTATATTACAGATCCTGATGAAATTTGGCACAAAATAAAGTTTCGTTCACACAACAGCAGAGTGCTGTCAAATTTGAAAGCACTGGCTGCATGGCGTGAAAAACGCGCTCAAAACAAAGATGTTCCCCGCCAAAGCATTATCAAAGACGACGTTTTAACCATGATTGCTTCCGCCTCGCCCAAAAGCAAATCTGATTTGGAGAAAATACGCGGTATGCGCAAAGATGTCGTATCAGGAAAATTGGCCGACGAAATGCTCGAAACTCTTTCAAATGTTAAAGTAGACACAAAACTGAGCAAAAACACCAATGACAATATAAATTATATTTCATCATTGGTAGAAATGCTTAAACTTTTACTGCGGATTGTCAGTCAAAAACACGGCATTGTTCCGCGGCTGATTGCTTCTGAAACCGATTTGCAAAAACTTTCGGCCTTTCTAGACAGCAACCATCCGGTTTTAAGCGGCTGGCGTTATAAAATTTTCGGTGAAAGCGCACTCAAACTACGCAGCGGAGAACTTGCCGTCCGCTACAACCCAAAAAACAAAAACATTGAATTTATTGAACAATAAAAACTTTTGTTTTTATTTAGCGTATGAGGCGCGGCGGATTCTATCATTAATAGCCAAACCTAATCCCTCTTGCGGAATAGGCGCCATTGCGATTCCCTTATCGCCGGCCAATTCATCGGCCAAACGCATATAAGCGAACAAATTAGCCGCCGCTTCATGCAAATCTCCTTTGGGGCTCAAATTAAGATCTGCATGTTCCTGCCAGCCGAAACCAATATAAAATACCCCCTCTTCCGGATTGGTCACATTAATTTGAAAACGATGACTGGGAGCATAATGTTTGAGCATTTGCCCCGGAGAAGTCGGACGATCGGGTTCGCCGTGCGAAATCAAAACTTTTTCGCCTAAAAAATCTTCAATATCTTCTAAAGCAATTCCGCCTGCACGCAGCAAAACAACATTTTTCCCCGTAACATCAACTATTGTCGATTCCACACCTACTGCGCATTTTCCGCCGTCTAAAATCATATCGACTTTATTACCTAAACTTTCAAACACATGTTCAGCGGTTGTTGGGCTTATTGTCTGCGAACGGTTTGCCGAAGGAGCAACAATTGGCACTCCGCTTTGACGTATCAGCTCCAAAGCAATCGGATGATTAGGCATGCGAACTGTTGCCGTCGGCAAGCCTGCGCAAGCCAAATCAATAGAGGTATTGTGCTCTTTGCGTTTTAACACCATTGTAAAAGGCCCCGGCCAAAAATGTTTTGCCAATTCCAAAGCGCGGCTGTCTGTTTCAACATATTCCTGCAGAAAATCAATATCGGCAATATGGGAAATCAGCGGATTAAAAGCCGGACGCCCTTTAGCTGCGTATATTCCTGCCACGGCTTTAGAATCATAAACATTAGCCCCCAGACCATAAACTGTTTCGGTCGGAAAAGCCACCAAACCGCCATTGCGGATTATTTCAGCGGCTTTTTGAATATTGGTTTGAGTCGCCTTAAAAATATTTGACATCATTTTTATTTGCTCACTTCCGTTTTATTTTCTTCCGCCACGCTTATTAGCATAGCTTTTCAGCATCTTACAACGTGCTATTTCATTTACGACCGCCGGACTGTTAACAAAAGAATCTATTTTGTTCAGATAAATCAGATTATCAGCCCTTGGACGCGGCAAAGACACATGGCGTTCAGGATTTTCAAAATCATGTACCAAAAAGTTCTCAAAATCAAGAACAGCCGCACAATATTGCGGCAAAAGAATTTTTTCAAAGCGCTTACAGCCGTCTTCAGAAACAATCATTCTTTCCAATTTATGTTTCATTCTGTGGGCATGTTTTTCAACAATAGCCAAAGAACGGGGATAATTTACTTCCGGATACATGGAAATATCATCAGGACAATACACCGGATTTTTATGATCGATATCAAACCCCGGTCCCGTAATCAGCTGTCCTTTATATTCCAGCTTAAATTCATCAGCCGAACCTTTTTCATGCATATTGGCAATCAAAGCATCGACATAAGCAGGATGAACGCCGTTATCCCGAAGCAAATGATAAAATTGATACTCGTTTTCACGAATAAAAACTTTTACAAAACCATTTTTTTCGCGGTATTTTGCAAAATCATCATAACAAAATTCTTTCACAAAATCTCTAAAATCGGATATATTCATACTTTCAATTATATTCGGCGAAATTTTGTGGCTTATTAAATTATTAAACACGGTATTTTCAATAGAGTTATAGCTCGGATAATCCGTCATTTCTCGCTGAAATACCGATTTTTGAAAAGCCTCGCTGTAATCTTTCAGTGAAAACATACCTTGTCCGCGAACTTTTAAGGCCTGCAAATAAGACGGCGACAAATACTCGGTAACAATATTGGAAATATTGCCGTTGCAATCATCTCTGATAAGGAGCTTATGCTCTCGGGCAATTGGGCGCTCGGGCGTAACAATCAAAGAACAGTTGTTGTTGATAACATACATTCTGAGCATATCCAGCAAACGTTCTCTGGTAGCTCCGTTCGGCAAAGCGTTTAAGGTCTCCAAAGCATGCGACAAAATAAAGGCAGAATTTTCCCTTGTTTTTCGAGCTTCCGTCATTTCTTTCCGTGCTTTTCTGCTCATGGCTTTCCTCTTTTCTGCTATTTTGTCCAGATTATATCTTATATTTTTGCAAATGTCTAAACTTTTATTTAAGCTTTTGGATTTTATATTATTATAATAATAAAAATAAGGAGAAAACAATGCCCGAATATATATTTAATTCGACCAAACCAACCTCTAAAGGGGCGGTAAAAATTATCTTGTCCGACAGTTCTTCAATCAACTGCGGCAGTTTTTGCAAAGAAGAAACCATTAATGAATTGAAATCTGCTGTCCGCAATGCAAAATTTAACGGACAATTCGGCAAAAGCGTTTCTATTTACAACGGCAAAAACAGAGTTATCATTTTCGGCACCGGTGCAAAACCAACCCCGCTTGATTTGCAGATTTTAGGCGGGAAAATTTACAGCCAAACAAGTTGTTTTCAAGAAGTTTCAATTTTAGCCAATTCTGCTGCCAAAAGCAAACTGTCTTGTTCAGATGTAGCTTGTAACGTTGCTTTCGGTATTGAAATCGGCAGTTACCGTTTTGATAAATATTTTACTCAAAAAAGCGCCGAAGAATACCCGATGCTTGAAAAAGTCGAATTTTTTGCTCCCGATGGAAAATTAGACGGTAAAGACTATCATAATTTGGCATCGGTTGCCAACGCCGTACGTTATGCCCGTGATTTGTGCAACGAACCGGCAAACTATCTTACACCGGAAGTTTTTGCCGCAGACATCAAGAGATTGGAATATTTAGGGCTTAAAGTTAATATTCTGGAAGAAAAAGACTTGTCTGCCCTTAATATGAATATGCTGTTGTCTGTCGCACAAGGCTCACACAACACGCCGCGGGTTGCCGTAATCAGCTGGAACGGCGATACAAAATCAAAAGAATGGCAATTTGGACTTGTCGGCAAAGGTGTAACTTTTGATTCCGGCGGTATTTCGCTCAAACCGGCTTCCGGTATGGGAGATATGAAAGGCGATATGACCGGCGCCGCTGTTGTTGTTTCAACTCTTAAAGCCGCTGCTCTTTGCAAAATCAAACAAAATATTGTCGGTGTTGTCGGTCTGGTTGAAAATATGCCTTCAGGACATGCAACACGCCCTGGAGATATTGTTATCTCAATGTCTGGACAAACTGTTGAAATTATCAACACTGATGCCGAAGGACGTTTGGTTTTGGGAGACTGTTTATGGTATCTGCAGGAAAATTACAATGCCAAAAATATTATTGATATTGCAACTTTAACCGGAGCGACAATGCGCACATTTGGTTTTGAATATGCGGGATTATTCAGCAATGCCGACAAACTGGCTGATGATTTATATGCTCAAGGTCTTCTCAGCGGTGAAAAATTATGGCGTTTGCCGGTTACAAAAGAATATGACAAACTAATTAATTCCGATATTGCGGATATAAAAAACTGCGGACCGGCCAACGCCGGCGGAATTACAGCCGCTTGTTTTCTGCAGCGTTTTATTAAACCCGAAAACAGTTGGGCGCATTTGGACATTGCCGGCGTCGACCGCGATGACAAAGGTCATCCGCTTACCCCGAAAGGCGCAACCGGTTTTGGCGTGCGTTTATTAACCAAACTAATTAAATGTTGGTAAAAAAATAAAATAAAAAAGCGGTTTCTATAAGAAACCGCTTTTTTATTTTTCAGTTTTTACACCACTCCAAAGCATCATAGAATTCAGACAGACGATCGAGCCATTCATCACAGCTCATTCGACAGCCCTTATCCAAAATTTCAGGAGTGACCAAATGTTTGGTTACCATCATTGCTCCAAACATACGCGTGTTTTCGAGCATTTGCTGATCTTGCATCTTACCGGAAATGCCTATGTCATAAACATCAAGCATTAACGTACGGATAATTTTCAACACCGAAGCCACAACATCGTCTGTCTTTGTCAATTCATAAGCCACATTAGGATATGAATAAGCCAAAAACAAAGGCAACAACGGCTTAAACTTTTCAGGATACTCTCCTGCCTGACACCATGGCAAAGCAAAACGTGCTTTTCCCTGCTCTCTGAACAGATGTGCGACACAGTTGCCGATTGAAAGGTCAGCCAATTGAAACTCTGCCATATCGTACGAAAACTTGCGTTCTACAAAAGAAGACAAAGAATCCATCATCTCGACAGCGTGTTTGGTCGGCTTTACCGGAATGGAAGCTATGCGCACCCAAGCATCATAAACGCCCAAATTTTTCAACCCGAACGGGAGTTCCGTCGCCACCCTCATCTGATAAACCGGATAGGTTACACAGATTAAGTTTGCATTATGCACATCATATCGGCGCAAAGTGTCGGCAATCAACTGAATGTTGTCAGCGGTAGAAGTGTCGTTAGGACGCATAAGCAGTCTTGCCAGCAGTTCCTTAGGAACCCCTAGAGCCAACATCTGACGCAAATACATGCGATACTCCGATTGCTTGCGCAATTTGAACTTATCGCTGAAATCCGTCATTTCTTGATTGTCGCGAAGCCCCAAAAACATAATGCCGTAAGGCAAGCGGCGATGTTGTTTGACATATCCGTACAAAGCCTGTGTTGCAACAGCCGCACTTTCTGGATGACCGGAAAACACAACAAAAATGTCTTTGCGTCCGCCTTCCTGACATGGAATATGCATACAAGGATACGCAGCAACATTCTTATTGCCGGACTTGTCGGTATAACCGAAAAGTTTTCCTCTTCCGCCGGCTCCGAAACGCTCCGCCTGATAAATCAAATCACGCTCTTTTTCGGTCAAACGGTAACAAGGAACGTCAAACTTCAGTTTTTCACGGGCAATCTTTTTAATCTCGTTCAAACCAAGTTCCGGATGTTCCATAATCAACTCATAAACCGCATAAATGATATGCATCCATGCGTCAAACTCTTCTGTTGAATGTCCGCGCAAAGCAAACTTTGGATATTCTTCCTGCAACAAAGAGCAGAACATTTTTGGACTTTTGCCGTTAATGATTTTTTCGGCAAGTTCCTGATAACATGTTTTTTCCATAAAATTTATTTTTAATAAGACACTAATAATAATTT
>CAVIWQ010000044.1:0-11499 GCA_963646605.1 Bacteroidaceae bacterium | reverse complement strand
GACTGCAATAAATTGATTGAACGGATAAATAAATTAGGCGGACAAGCTGAAATGATTCACCTTCCGGCTAAGGGATTATACGGTAATACACATATGTTTATGCAAGATAAAAACAATTTACAAGTAGCTGATTTTATTATCAATTGGATAAAAGAAAAGGTAAACTAACTTGTAATGACTGAAAAGACACTTCGGTTTAGAACTAATTAATCAAAGTGTCTTTTCAATTCACTCTATTATGAATAGTATAAAATCGAAAATAAAATCTATTTTTTCAATGAGTTAAATTTGTTTTGAATAAAAGTTTTCAAAGCTTCTCTGTTGTCCCATTTTATTTCTATTTCGAGCACGTTAAAGTATTTTTGTAAATTTGCAGGAATTTTAACAAAATCTTTTGCTGTTGTTATTAGTTGCGCCTCAAATTTACGAGCTTCTTCTATCAGTTGTTTTAATTCATTTTCGGTATAAAAATGATGATCTGGAAAGTCAATGGTTTTGATAATTTCCATTTGCATTTCACGAAGTGAATTATAAAATTTTTCAGGACGGCCGATGCCGGCAAAAGCAATAGCTTTTTGTTTTGTGTTTTGTAAAGGTAATGGCTGCATAACAGCTTCAAAAACCGGAATGTTTTTTAATTTGCCGCAAAGATTTGTTGTATCTTTGCCAATGACGATGGCTGCATCGGCGCGTTTTAATCCGGCATTGAAATTTTCACGCAAAGGACCTGCAGGCAGAGGCCAGCCGTTTCCTATTCCAAAGCCTCCGTCAAAAACCAAAAATGAAATATTTTTTTTAAGGCTGGGATTCTGAAATCCGTCATCCATAATAAGAGCCGTTGCACCTTTGGAGATTGCTTTTTGAGCGGCAAAAGCACGGTTTGGATTAATTGAAACTTCAGCTTCGCGAGCCAATAACAAAGGTTCATCGCCAACTTGTTCAGGGGTATGTTTTTCTTTGTTAACAATAACGCCGGACAAATTTCCGCCGTATCCACGGGATACAAAAAACGGATTATATCCAAGTTCTTTGACAATTTTTGCAATAGCAACTGCGGTTGGGGTTTTTCCGGTTCCTCCGGCAGTTAAATTACCTACGCAAATTACCGGACATTCGGCAGCAAAAGGCTTTTTAATCAACAAGCGTAAAGCTGTTAAACCAGCATACACCCAACCGATAGGCAGTAAAGTCAAAGCTTTTATATTTTTGTTTTTCCAATAGACTGGGGTTTTCATTCGGGCATATAACTCCGTACTTTATCCATAATTCCGTCTAAAACTTTGGTTTCAGACATAGCCCAATTATAAGCCAGACTGCGTTTTGCTTCTAACAAATCTTTGTTTCCGAGCAATTGTTTAACATTATCAGTCAAATCCAACACATCATTTACTTGAATAACAGCATCGGCTTTTTTAGCACGGTTCATTGCATCGGTAAAGTTATGCATATGCGGACCGACAATTACGGCGTCTCTGCAGCGAGAAGGTTCCATAAAGTTTTGTCCGCCATGAGGAATAAGCGAACCGCCGATAAATACCAGCGGACAAATGCTGTACCAAATGCCCAACTCACCGATTGTGTCAGCAACATAAATATCTGTGTCGGGCTGTATAGGTTCGTTTTTTGAACGCAATGCAACTTTCAGTCCAAGTTCTTTTTGTATGCGTTCTTGGATTTCAACGCCTCTTTGCGGATGTCGGGGAGCAATCAGCAACAACAAATCAGGAAAGTCTTTTTTTAGCTGATTATGAAATTTTGCTATTTTAAATTCTTCGTCATCATGCGTTGAACTTGCAAGCCATATTGTGCGTCCGTTAATTTGTGTTTCTATTTCGGCTTTTTTGTCGTTATCAATCGGCAGAGGCAAGCCCGCATATTTTACATTTCCAAGACAAATAGCTTCTTTAGCGCCAAGAACACGCAGGCGATAAGCATCTTCATCTGATTGTCCCAAACAAAAAGTAAAGCATGAAAGAAGCTCTTTGCAAATATAGTCAAATTGTTGCCAGCGTTTGAAAGATTTGTTTGAAATGCGTCCGTTTACCAAAATCAGAGGAATGTTTTTGCGTTTGATAGATGAAAGCATAGCCGGCCACAAATCGGACTCAAACCACAAAACCGCGTCAGGGTGCCAATGTTTGACAAAGCGGGTTGTAAATACAGGGTTGTCAATGGGAATATATTGATGGAAAGCTCTTTCAGGCAGCCTTTTTCCCATAAGTTCTGCAGAGGTAAGAGTGCCGGTTGTAACCATAACATGTGCTTCGGGATAGGTCTCAAGCATACGGTTAATCAGAGGAAGCATTGATAAGGATTCTCCAACTGAAGCTCCGTGAAACCAAAACAATTTGCCTTCAGGTCTGGCCATTGTCGGACGCCCGACACGTTCATTAAAACGTTTTAAATCTTCTTTTCCTTTTTGTTGGCGTTTTTTTATGTAACGACTGATAACTAAAGGATATAAAATTCGGATTAAAGTATTATATATTTTAATGAACATTTATTGTTTTTCCTCAGTTTTATGTTTTTTACTTTTTGCGCAAACGCCGGCTTCTATTTCGGGAAGACCGAATATATGGTCTGCATGCTTGGTTAATTCGTTTAATTCGTCTTCTATTTCTTGACGATATTTTTCCATATCTTCTTTAGTAGCATCAGCCGGAATATAATAAGGCTTTGTCAAATGGACAATACCTCTGCAAAAAGGCAGGGGAATCAACATGGCATCCCAGCTTTTTGCCACTATTGAATGTTCAATCGAATAAGTTGCGCCGAATAAAGCTTTACCGGACTTTTTTGCAAAATAAAGCGGACTTTCATTCATTTTCATCCGCGGACCGCGCGGGCCGTCAGGAATTATGGCAATAGCTTCATCTTTTTCTAAAGAGCGTAGCAGCCCGATAGCGGCAGCATTCGCACCGTCATTGCTTGAACCATCAATAATTCCGAAACCGACTTTTTGCAAAAATGTAGCTGCAATTCTTCCATCGTTATGCGGAGAAACCAAAGCGTTTAAAGGGTGTTTTTTATTCCAAAAATAAGGTATCATCAAAACACGTCCGTGCCAGATGGTTAAAATAATGGATTTATCTTTATCCCAAATCGGATAAAAACGGTTAATGCCGAAAATTTGCCAACGCGTTGTTTTCCATACTAAAAGACCGTAATAATACATCAGCTTTCCGATAAAAGCCGTAAAAGCCGGAGATTTTGTAATTTTTTTAATAAATTTTTTTAATTTTTTCGGCATAATCAAAACTCTATAATTTTTCTTTTATTTCCACTTCAAAGCGGTTGTTTGTCTGGCGAAGAAAACAGTTTGCGATTTTTGCTCCGCCGGATTGCAAACAAACGGAACAATCGTTGCTTCTTTCCAAACTGAGAAAATCGCCTTTTTTTAATTTGAGAAAATCTTTAAGGCTTATTTCTTTTTCAGCAATAACGGCCATAGCTTCAATTGTTATTTTGTTTGTAGCAATATCCATATTTTTTCACCTATTGCAAGCTATATCATATTTAAAATAAAAACTAAAGTTTTTTGATAGTTATTAAGAAGAAAAATAATGTCTGCTGCTGGATTTTTTTGTTTTTTTAAGAATGCTTTTTAGGTGAACGGCGTATAAAAAACGCAAATATATTGACAATTGTGTTTATGCTTCGTAACTTCAAATATATACATGTTAGAGGAGAATAAATATGACGGATAAAGCTTCGGCAACACCGCGCGCTCTGCGTTGTGTTATCAGTATTGTCGGACGTAGAAATGCGGGAAAATCTTCATTGATAAACGCTCTTACCGGACAGGAAGTTGCTATTGTGTCCGATATGGCCGGAACAACAACGGATGCCGTTGCGAAGCCGTATGAATTGCTTCCGTTGGGACCGGTAACATTTTATGACACAGCGGGACTTGATGATGAAGGCGAACTGGGGGCTTTGCGTATCAAAGCCACTCATCGGATTTTATGCCGTTCTGATTTGGCTTTGGTGGTCTGCGGCGAAGACGGATTGCAGCAAGCTGAAAAAAATATCATTTCTCAATTGCAAAAAATAAAATTGCCTTTTGTTGTGGTGTTTAATAAAACTGATGTTAGCCGGCCGGCACAGACGGATATTGATTTTTGTGCCGAAAACAAAATTGTCTGGACTACGGTTTCGGCGGTAAAAGGGCAAAATATTGAAATTTTAAAAAAGACCATAATTGAAGCTGTTCCTGCCGAATTTAAAAAAGATCCTTTACTGGCGGGTGATTTGTTTGAAAGCGGGGATACGGTGGTTATGGTTGTGCCGATTGATCTTTCTGCTCCCAAAGGGCGCTTGATTCTGCCGCAAGTTCAGGTTTTGCGTGAAATATTAGATTGTAATGCAACTGCTGTGGCGGTAAAAGAAAATCAATTACGGCAAACATTGGATAATTTAAAAAACAAACCAGCGCTTGTTATTACAGATTCTCAAGTTGTGCAGCAGGTTGCAAAACTTGTTCCGGAAAATATAAAATTAACGACATTTTCCATTTTGTTTGCGCGTAATAAAGGCAATCTTTCCATTATGGTAGAAGGGGCTCGTACAATTGATAAATTGCACGACGGCGATAAAATTTTGATTGCTGAGGCATGTTCCCATCATGTTCTATCAGATGATATCGGTAAGGTTAAAATTCCGGCATGGATAAGCAAATATACCGGCAAACAGCTGCAATTTGAATTTTGTCAGGGTAATGATTTTCCCGAAAATCTTGAAGATTACGCTTTGGTCATTCATTGCGGAGCCTGTATGCTTAATAGAGTTGAAATGATGCGCAGATTGAATGAATGTGTGCGGCGCGGTGTTCCCATAACAAATTACGGTGTTGCTATTTCAAAAACGCAAGGCGTATTGGACAGAACGGTTGCCCCATTGGGATTGTAAAAATTCAGACTGTTTTCAGATTGTAAAATTACAATCTTTTCAAAGGAGTAGCTTATGAAATTATTGCTGGTGGAAGATGATTTAAAATTAGGGGCGGTGGTGCAGCAATTGCTGATTTTGGAAGGACATCAAACCGACTGGGCGCATGATGGTGCTGAGGCTTTGCAATATGTTGCCGACAATAAAGTTGATGCTTATGACATTGTGCTTTTGGATTGGATGCTGCCGGAAATGAACGGTATTGAATTGTGCAAGCTTCTGCGCGGTGATAAATACGCCTATCAAGGCGGTATTATTTTTTTGAGTGCCCGTGACAGCGTTGAAGACAGAATTGTCGGACTTGAAAACGGAGCTGACGACTATATGGTAAAACCTTTTCAGATAAAAGAATTGCAGGCCAGAATAAAGGCTGTCAGCCGCCGCCAGTCCAAGCCTTTTATGGATAGCAAATACAGTCGCCGCAATATTATGGTGGATAAAAATCTGCATCAAATAGAATTTAACGGCAAAAAATTGGAACTTAGCCGAAAAGAGTTTGAATTGTTTGATTTGCTTTTTGCCAATCAAAAAAATATTATTCCGCGGGCAACAATATTTGAACGTATTTGGCGGGAAAAGTTAGATACTGCGCCGGCAAGCCTTGACTCTCATATTTATATGCTCAGAAAAAAACTTAAAGTTTTTGATGGCAAAATAAGTATCAGAATGGTTAAAAATATAGGTTATGTTATGGAAATTGCTGAAAATGATTGAAAAAATAAAAAAACAACTGACGTTAAAATATACATTTGTTATCACTTTAATGTTGGTGACCATTTTTTTTAGCGGCACTTTTATGTATCACCGTACAACCGTCAAGTTGGTTAAAGAAGCTTTGACTGACTATTTGGATGAAGAAGTTTGGGAAGCGGAAGCAAATTTCAGAGGATATATAAATTTGCCGCAAATACATCAGATTAATGCAGATGTTGATTCTATACATAATTTTACATATTGGTATGCCAACGGCAAACTTGTGCATGCGGAAGAGCCTTTACCTACAGGAGTTTCTGAATTGCTGCAAATGCGTTTTCAGAGAAAAAAATACAAAGACGGATATATTTATCATGAAAATGTTAAATATAAAAAAGTTAAATGGTACTTTTTACTGGCAAAACAAAATTTGGTTTCTGCCGACGGAACTCAAAATACAATTATTGTTTTAAGCAATATCACTCCGCTTATTCACAGCAATAAACTTTATTTGGCTTTAGCTTTATGGGCTATTGTCATTCTTTCGGGGTTTGCTTATTTTTGCAGTTTGTATTTGTCGGGAAAAGCCATAAAGCAGATAAATGCTTTTTATGAAAGACATAAGCGTTTTGTTGCAGACGCTTCGCATGAACTACGCACTCCGTTGAGTGTTATATTGTCATATACGGAACTGCTAGAACTTAAAAATCCGAAAGATGAAATAATAAAAAACCTTAAAGAGGAAATTATAAGTATGGGACGGCTCAATTCAAATCTTTTGCAATTAGCACGTTCTGATAATGATAACTTAAATGTGGTTTTGGAAGATTTTGATTTTGGTGTTTTAATCAAAAATGTTGTTCACAACATGCAAGATACGGCAAAAGCCAAAAATATCGCTTTGCAGACTGATATTGCACATCGATTGCAAGTAAAAGCTGATAAAGATATGCTGCGGCAATTGTTATATATTTTGGTGGATAATGCTTTAAAATATACTCAAAACGGCGGAAAAGTAACTGTTAAAGCCTATAAAGCAGGTGATGATGTTCAATTTTGTGTTGAAGATACCGGCATTGGCATAGCTCAGGAAGAACAGCCGCATATTTTTGAACGCTTTTATCAGGTTAATAAATCACGAAACCGAAATTCAAACGGTTTAGGGTTGGGATTGTCGTTGGCTGATATAATTGTCCGCTGTCATCAAGGAAAAATATCGGTTAGTTCTGAAATCGGCAAAGGCAGCCGTTTTACTGTTCAGTTGCCTCAAGAGCAGGTTGAACGGTAAAACGACAGCGTTCGAATATATCTAAATTCTTTTCATAAGTGGTTGTTTTTATGTTTAACAATCCCAATACAGAGTGGAAGAGGTTGTCGTGTGAAAAGTTTCCTTTTTCGGCTTCCTGATACAAACAAAACTTGTCCATTGTCGAGCGTTGGCTTAAATTGTCCGACATCCAAAAGATAAACGGGATTTCCTTTTGCACATCGGGAGCAACGGAATAAGGAATTCCATGCAGATATAAGCTGTTTTCGCCCAGCGATTCTCCGTGATCGGAAATATAAATCAAACCAGAAGCATATTGAGGAAATTTCTTTAAGACATCAATAGCCGAATCAATGATGAAATCTGTATACAAAATTGTGTTATCGTAAGTATTGACAATTTCTTCACGAGTGCAATTTTGCAAATCAGCGGTATCGCAGGTTGGTAAAAATTTGCGGAATTCATCAGGATAACGTTTGTAATATGTCGGTCCGTGGCTTCCCATCATGTGCAGAACAATAACGGTATCTTTTGTAACAGCGGCTATTTTTTGTTCCAACCCGTCCAGAAGAGCTTCATCCTGACAATATTTTTTATGGCAGAATTTCTTATTGTGTATTCTAAGCATATCTTCAGTAGCAACACGAGTGCAAACCCCTTTGCAGCCGTCATCGTTTTCGCGCCACAAAACATCATAGCCGGACTTTGCCAGTAAATCGATTAAATTTTGTGTGTATTTTGCATCGACAACATCAAATTTTTTTCTTGTCATATGTGAAAACATACAGGGCAGAGAAACAGCGGTTGCGGTTCCGCAGGAAATAGTATCTTTAAAAGCAATTACATTTTGTTCTTGCAAAAGAGGCGTCGTTTGGCGTTCGTATCCATAAATTGAAAAATTAGCGGCTCTGGCGGTTTCTCCAACAATCAGCACAAGTACGCGCGGCTGATTTTCTTTAATGTTTTCACGGATTGGATTTTCATCCAAAATTACAAATTGCCGATTGGCGATAGCCTGTCTTTGATAATAACGTCCGACAGAATATATATAGTTAAATGTGTTCATCAGTTTTTTGATTTGTTTGTTATTTCTTCCGAAAGACACATAATCTTTATATGTGAAAGGCATTAAACATAAAAGCAAAAGCAGCGAGCATAAAATATGTTTTAATCTGCGGACAGTTTCTTTTCCGACTGAGAGATAGCTGATATGGCAGCAAACCAACAAAACTGATGGCAGCACTCCGGTAATTACAAACCATATCACTGCGGTCGGCGTAACTAAATCAGTTGCCTCACGGACGGTTGTTTCAACAACATTGCGGTACATATCAGAATCGATAAAAATTCCAAGTTTGAACATTGCGTAATTTGCAATAGATGATAGGCACAGCAAAATTACGGTAAGTGTTTTACCTAAATAAGGAACCGTTATCAGACTAAACAAAATTAAGAGCGGCACAATAACGAAAACAGGCAATGAAAAAACAAATAAAACAGTCGAAAAATTTGAAATTTCCAATCTTTGAGCAATAAAATGATAAAATGTCAAATTAAGAACTGTGCCGAAATAGAGGGACAATCCCCAAATAAGAGATTGAGATGAAAGTGAAAGTTTAAGTTTTTTCATTGTGGATTCTCGTTTATAAATAAGTCAATACAAAGCCGATAATCAAAGGTATGGACAAGTTGTCATCAATTTTGAGTTTGCTTTCAAATAATTCGCATAACGTTGCCAGAGTGCAGGCTATAATTCCCGCATAGCTTGTCGGAAATAAATGGTTGTAGGCTATCATAATATATAAAGCGCTGATAAAAAACATTGTGGTTCCTTCCAGCGATTTATGTCCGTATAGTTTGCGGCTTCCGAACAGTCTGCCGAAAATGGCGGCGCAAGTATCCGAAACCAACATGACAGTCAAACTGATAATTGCAATTTCCTTAGAAAAAAGCAGAGTAGAAAGCAGAGCGGCAAACAATACATACACGGAACCGCTGGGAACAAATTTTTTCTTTTTGGTTTCCTTGCTGCGCAAAGTTTTAATCAGCATTCTTTCAAAAAGTTTTCTTGCCCAAGTGATTTTTTTGTAGCAAGCATATTCTATTGTAAAATCAAACGCCAACAGACAACCAAACAAAATTACAGCAAAAGTTTTTGGAAACAGGTAGATGCACAAAAGCATCCACAATGAACTCAAATGGATGGCTTTGCGGTATAATTCGTGTCTAAAGCTTTTGTCTGAATTGTTTATGACGTATGAAAGCATAGAAAAATCCTTACGCTGATTAATAAAACGCTATTTGAAATAGCCTTTCAGTCTGAAAATAATCTGAAAAATATTTTTGTTTATGCAAAAAAGTTAATCAATATTGATTTTCTTATGACCTCCATATCCTTTGCCGATAGTGCGTCCGATTGACATAATTTTCATACCGATACAGCTGCGGCAATGAACAGGCGTGTCATCTACGCAAATTTTCCCGGGGTAAAGCTCATACAAACGCCGGTATTCGCCTTCTGTTACATTGGGCATGACCACATTTGCTCCCGCTTGCAAAGCCATCAATCTGCCTTTGGGGTGCAGACTTTCCATAGCGGTGGTAGCGGGAATGTTAATATCGGGCATCAGCAAGCGCATAACCGCCATTGTCCGCAAAGCCAAATCCAATGTTCCGCCGGCGCAGTTTGCCAAAGGGGTTTGCGGGTGCGGAATAAAAGGTCCGATACCGGACATATCCACTTTTATCTCACGCAAAAACAAGAGATCATCGGCAATAGATTCAATGGATTGTTCCGGCAACCCCACCATAATTCCAGAGCCTAGTTCATATCCTAAATCTCTAATCATCATCAAGCAGTCATAGCGGTGCTGCCAGCTCATTTGCGGATCTAGTTTGTGATACAAATCTTTATCGGTGGTTTCTATGCGCATAAGATAACGGTCGGCGCCGGCTTCGCGAAACGCTTTATAGTCTTCATATGTTCTTTCGCCGATACTTAAAGTGACGGCTACGTCAAATTTTTTGATAGCTTCGATAATTTCGCACATGCGCTTTTGCGTATAATACATATCTTCGCCCGATTGCATAACAATGGTTTTGAAGCCTATGTCAGCGGCTTTTCTGGCGGTTTCAATCAGTTCTTCAGGCTCCATATGATAACGTTTGGCTGAAACATTGCCTTTGCGGATACCGCAATACATGCAGTTGTTGCGGCAGATGTTCGAAAATTCTATCAAGCCGCGCAAATGCACTTCATCTCCAACATATTGACGGCGTATATCATCAGCTTTTTTAAATAGATTTTTTTGGTTGGTTTCGTCTTGTAAAAGACGGATAATTTCTTCTTTTGTCAAATCCATTTTATATCTCCTGAAATGATAATATATAAAAAATGCACCGTGGCAATATTTTTAAACTTGACATATACCTAATAGGGGTATATTTATTATACCCGTAATGGGTATTACACTTAATTTAAGGAGATATAATATGAGAAATTGTACAAACCCGAATTGCAAATGTGAAAATTGCCAATGCGGCGATAACTGCCAATGCGGAAAAGATGGAAAATGCTGCTGTGACGAATGCAGCAAAAAAGAAGAAAATTGTCACTGCGGTGAACATTGTTCTTGTGAAAAAGATAAAAGCTGCGGCTGCAAATAATTACATACATGGGCGGAGATTTTTCTCCGCCCTCATAAAAAAAAGAGGTTTTGAATGATAGAAAAAGTAAAAAAAGCATTTGTAGGCAGCAGCTTGTTTTTGGCTTTATTTCATTTTGTTTGCTGCGGTGTTCCGGCTCTGTCGGCTTTGTTAAACGCAGGCATGATGACCGCTATGCCGAAACAAACTTTATTGAGCCATCACCAAATGGGATACATGCTCTATTTTTCAGGGGCATTATTGCTTTTGTCTTTTTATTTTGTTTTTTCAAAAAAATGTTGCTGTGTTGAAGAAAAACATATATCTTTTATGAAAATAACTTTATTTGTTTCGTTGTTGCTTTATGGAGCGGCTGTATATTTTCATATTGAACCGCCCGCAATGCCGATGGAACATACAATGCACTAGGAAAAAATATGGAAAACAATAATCACGATTGCTGCAAACAGAATGCATATCCGAGTCATATTGAAAATATGCCTCGTCTAAACCGTATTTCAGGACAAATAGAAGGAGTGAAAAAAATGGTTGAAGAGGGACGTTATTGTCCTGACATTTTAATTCAGCTCAAGGCTATTCGTTCTGCAATCCGTGCTGTGGAAAGCAATATTTTGACGAAACATTTGCAGCATTGTGTCGCCAGCTCATTTTCAGATGATGAGCGTGAAGAGAAAATTGCTGAACTTAAAAAACTGTTTGACCGCTTTGAAGAGTGATTTCGGCTACAAAAAATAGTTTAAATTTCAATCCCCTTAGAGAACACATATTATGTAACCTATGCGGGATTTTTTTATTTAATGAGTTTAATTTTAAAGTTTATACATATAATAAAAAAAGCCCTTGATAAACAAGGGCTGAAAACTGGTGCCGACACACGGACTCGAACCGCGGACCCACTGATTACAAATCAGTAGCTCTACCAACTG
>CAVIWQ010000043.1:0-11860 GCA_963646605.1 Bacteroidaceae bacterium | reverse complement strand
CAATTACAGCCATATTTTAGTTGCTTTGCCGATAAAACATCATGGGCATGTTAAGGAGGCTTTTTATAATGATGATGAATATAAAAATATTACCGATAAAGCTTTATCCGATGATTGTAATGCGATTTATTGTCTGATTCGCGATGCTGATAAAATTGCAAATTTTAATATAGTCTGCACCGAAACCAAAAAATATCTGCCGCTTTTTATTCCTTCAGCTGATGAAGTTTTGTCGAAGGAAAATATTCTTACTTCCGCTGTCGTAGATGATTTTCTAAAACAAAAAACGGTTGATTACTCTTTGCGCCGAACCCGCGCTGATTATTTCCTTACCTTTATAAGTTGGTTTTTTGACTTAAATTATCGAACTTCGGTTGTTTTTTGCCGCCGATTGAATTTGTTGCCTAAAATGTTTAAGCTGTTGGAGCGTTATCATAATGACCGAGAGCTTGATACTTGCTTGCAATATGCCGTTGAAAAATCTCTTGCTGAAAAATTCGGATAAAAATCTTTATTTTTAACTTGTTAAGCTGATAATTGGCTGTTAAACTAGCAAAGTAGTTTTAAGACGGAGAAGTTTATGATGAAACGTTTTGTAATTTGGACGATGTTCCTTTCATATTGCCTGCTTATGCTTCCGGCGGAAGTGTTGGCGCGCAGGCTTCCTCCGGCAGACTTTGAACAAATGTACAGAGTGGCGGCTTCAGGTGATTTGGGGGCATTAATGGCCGCATCCAGCCGCGGTTTGGATTTAAATGCCAAAAACAGCAATGGTGATACGGGAGTTTGTGCAGCCATAAAAAGAAATGATTATATGGCTTATAATACTTTTATTAAAGCCGGTGCGTTCAGCAAACCCGGATGTATTTCTTTGATATCGGCTTCCAGATACAACGATTTTATGGCTTCGCCTCATGCAATTGAATATTCCCGCTATCCAAGATCATTCATTCCTCGTGAAAATCAAGATTGGATTATTGTAGGCGCAACTTCAGGCTTAGTTGCCGGTTTGGTATGGCTTATTTCTGAGGCAACAAAATAACGGCTTAGTTTCGTAACGGCTCTTAATTTTTCAGTCCTAAGCATTATATAGCAAATAAAGGAGGAAAAAATGAAACAGCCTTTGGCATTGGTTTCCGATTTTGACGGAACAATCAGCGATGATGATTTTTTTAATTATATTGCGCGTGCCTATTTTGATGAAAAGGCTTTGCAACCTTGGCGCGAATATCTTTCCGGCAATAAAAAACACTTTGATGCTTTGGCCGAAATGTTTGCAAAGGTCAGAGTTTCAGTTTCTGATTTGAATAAACTTATTGATGGTATCAAAATTGATACAAGATTTATCAAATTGGCGGAATTTTGTTCAATACAAAATATTCCCGTATATATTTGCAGCGCAGGAAGTGATTATTACATCCGCCGTTGTCTCAAAAATGCAATAGAGCGTTTAAATATAACCATTATCAGTAATTCCGGAACTTATTCCCCCGAAACAGGATTGATTATCGGCCCAAATCAACAATATTATGATGAGCAAGTCGGTGTGTCTAAAATCAAAATTGTTCAAAAGCTGCAGCAACAAGGTTATTTTGTGATTTATTGCGGTGATGGATTGCCGGATATCGAGGCTGCAAAACAGGCAGATAAAGTTTTTGCCCGTAAAGAGCTTTTGCGTATCTGCCAACAACAAAAAATTAGAGTGTCTGAACTGGATAACTTTTTGACTGTGCAAAATTTCATACAGGAGAAAATCAGATGAAATACCCTTTTATATTAACAAACCGACAAATTAATATTCCTTATTTGCTGAAAATCGGTAATGGAAAAATTGCCAAAATCGGGAAATATCTTTTTGACAAGGAAATGTCTGAAATAGCCGTTTTTTGGGGAGAGGGAATGCAACCTCTTCTCGGTGAGCGTTTTTATGCTGGGTTATCTGAACATAAAATAAAAATAGCTCATGAGCAAACAGTGTCTTCCATTGCCATAGAGGATATAACTAAAACTGCATTTTCATTATCGCCTAATATTAAAGCGATTATAGGCTTAGGAGGCGGAAAAGCTCTTGATTTTGCAAAATATGCAGCTTATTTGCTGCGTTTGCCGTATATCAGTGTTCCAAGTTCTACTTCTAACGATGGTTTTTGTTCGCCTTCATCATCATTAACAGTCGGAGGTGAACGCAAGAGCGTAAAGTCTGCAATTCCTTACGGGGTGGTAGTTGATTTAGATGTTATAAGCGGAAGTCCGGAAATTTGTCTATATTCCGGCGTTGGCGATATGTTTTCAAAAGTCAGTGCTCTTTGGGATTGGAAACAGGCTTTTTTGAAAGGCTATGAACGTTATAATGATTTTGCTTCCATGCTGTCATATAATTCATTGGATTTGCTCTATTTGCGTCATAGCAGCGATATCAAAACCCCGCAGTTTCAGCGCAGTTTGGTCAATTCGCTTTTGTATAGCGGTATTGCAATGGAAATTGCCGGAACTTCGCGGCCGGCCAGCGGTTCCGAACACTTAATATCTCATGCTCTTGACCGAATTTCAGCTCGTCCGCATATGCACGGACTTCAGGTTGGAGTTGCCAGCTATTTATGCGCTATGCTGCAGGAAAATCCAGAAAAACAGGCTTTAAAAGAAGTTTTTGCTAAAGCCGGATTTTTTGATTTTGTTGCTCAAAGTCCGCTAAATAAAAATGAATTTATTCAAGCTTTGGCTTTGGCGCCTTCAATCAAAAACAATTACTATACGATTTTATCGGAAAAAGACAGTTATGAAAAAGCCGTTAAACTGATTGAAAGCGATAGCATATTGCAAAAATTAATTGTCTGATTTACTTTTTTATTTGTTTTATTCTAATAGCAATGTTGGCCGCTACGCGTAACAGCGGATGCAATAGGCGCGGAGCCTGTCCGGCTGCCGAAAAACGTACGGATATTTGCGGCAATTTGCATTCAACGGCAATTCCCATCCGGTGGTGTCCGTTGTTGACGGTATCTTTAATTCCCAGCATTCTCAACAACATAATGTCAATAGGATAATTGTCGTCAAATCCTTTTTTCATACTGTTATAAAGATTTTCATAGCGTTTCAAGCGCTCGCTTTCAGAATAGCGGTATAAGGGATTTGTAAAAGTGTAGGCACTGTTTTTATCACGAAAGCTGCGTTCTATTTTCAAACGTCTGATTTCCAAAGGATCCATATGGTAAATATTTGATGACCAAATTTTATATTTTCCGCGTAGTTTTTTTATAAAAGGAGTAATAAAATCATAAAATTTTATTTTGGTAATGAAAGCAATTTTAGCTGAAACATATTTTTTGTTGTTTTTCAAAGCTTTGTTTAATGTGTTCCGACCGCAGAGCAATGTGTCCGGCAAACCATGCTCAAGATCGCCCATTAAAATTACGATTTTTTTGCGGTTTTCATATTTTTTGCTTAAAGGGCTGTCTTTCAGAACTGCAACGTCTTTGATATCAATATTATAAGTTTCTGATGATAGGCATAAATTTGTCATATTTTCTTCTTTCAATAAGCCACAAGTATAGGTAAATTTTATCAGATAAGCAAATGTTTATTTAATTTTATTAAACAAATTATCACTTGAGAAACAGCCGACTATATGTTATATTTATATTGATAAAAGATAATTATTGGGGAGAAGAAGAATGATGTCGCAAAATGGAACACAAAAGACTTTTGGTGAGACTTTTCTTCTTGATTTGCAAAAAGCCGAAAGCAGAGGGCTTATGTTTGCCGCCCTTGAAAATATTGTTGCGGTTCATTATCCGCAATACAATCTTTTAGTTCAAATTAATAAAGTGTCAGATTTTAATTCCGTTGCGGCTTATCAAAGCAAGTTGGCGCGAATTCGGATTGAATATAATGCAAAAGCGGTTAATGAAATCCGCAATCGTTTGGTTGGATTGAATAATTTTGGAGAAGATAACTACAAATACAAAGATAAAGTTGTCCGCAAACTTAATCTTTTGGTAAATAACCGCCCGACTTTAGATGAAATTATATATATTACGATGAATTCGTACATCGAACGCGGCTACGGTTCGGTTGAAAGTTTCAAAAAAGAAATAGCCGAACATATAAAAGAGAATTCTCCGCAAAAAGGAGAAGAAAAATTGTCTATTCATTGTGCAGAGGAAGTCTGCCGCGTTTAAAATAATTCTCCCTGTCGGTTTTGGCCGATGGCAGCCATTGCTTCTTTTACAATCGGAATAGATACTGCACGTTTATATGACAAAGAAATGTCATCTATCTCTTTAACCAAGCGGTGAACGTAGGTAAAAGAGCGTTGCATGTTAACTAAAATATAATTAACCACGTCCAACGATACCGTAATTTGTCTGTCCATAAAAAGTTTGATAATCAAGGCTGAAAGCAGTTCGTCATCAGGTTCTGAAATTCCAATGGCCGGAAGCATATTAAGTCGCGACTGCAAATCAGGAAGTTTGAAATTCATTCTTGCCGGCGGCTGCAAAGAAGTAAACAGAATAAAACCACCCTGATTGCGGTAAAGATTAAACAAATGGAACAAGGCTTCTTCATTGATTTGTTCATTCAGATGTTCAATAATCAAACAATTGCTGCGCGCAAAAAGCTGCGGGGGTAAATCAAAATCAACATCTTTGGCATCCAGACGGGGAAGAGGATAGGGGCGTTTTGTTTTTATGGCGACCGTTTCGGAAAAAATATGAGCCAAATGTGTTTTTCCACAGCGTTCAGGACCATAGATGCACAAGGCAAAAGCCGGCCATTGCGGCCACATTTCAATCATATCCAAAGCTTCGGCATTACATGGAGCTTTAATAAAGTCATCTTTGCTCATATAGGGACGATGGGCAAATTCAAAAGGCAATTGATGAATTCCGAGTTTCTTTTTCATATTATCCTTTATTTAACACATCAAAAATTTTTTTTGTTAAATCTCCCAAACTGAAAGGTTTGGCTAAAAATTCAAAATTTCCCGAAACAGCCAATTCGTTGCGTGCGATTTCTTCGGAATATCCTGAAGCAAGAATAATTTTTATTCCTTTGATTTTTTCTCTGACAATGCCGGCCAGTTCAACGCCGTTCATCCCCGGCATTACCATATCTGTAACCAATAGGTTAAAATCCTGACTGTTTTTCAGTTGTTCTAGAGCATTTTCAGCAGAATTGCAACCTATAACTTCATAACCTTTTTTCTTTAAGGCGCGTACGGCAAAGCTGCGGACAGAATCTTCATCTTCTACAAACAAAATTTTAATACCGCTGTGAGTGTTTTGCGAATCAATATTTTTATCTATAGCCGATACATTTAAGCCGAAAATAAATTTTTGATTCATCGGCATAGAAGGTGTTCCCTTTTGTTCTTTAATATTTATAATCGGCGAGCCTTCAACGGTTGTTATATTTTTTGGTTTATCGTCGACATCGCTCTTTTCCAAATCAGGATTTCCGGCAAAACGCGGCAGGTGGATTGAAAAAGTCGTTCCTTGATTGATGACGCTGTCAACTTTTATAAAACCTTCTGTTTGACGCACAATACCATAAACCATAGCCAATCCCAAACCTGTTCCCGAACCGACCACATTTTGCTTGGTTGAAAAAAATGGTTCAAAAATGCGGGTTAGATTTTCTTTGGCAATTCCGCAGCCGGTATCTTTAACATCAATAACCACGAAATCTCCTGGTTTTATAGTTTCTTCACCGAATTGCTGCGGCGTTTTAAGTTGTTCGGTGCGAGTGGTAATGGTCAATTTTCCTCTGCCGTTCATAGCGTCTTTGGCGTTAACGGCCAAATTGATAATCACCTGTGAAAATTGCACGGGATCAACTTTAACAAACCCCAAATTACTGCCGTGATGAAACTGAAGTTCTATACTTTCGCCTAAAACTCTTTTCAGCATTTGGCTTAATTCGGCAAAGTTTTCAGTTACATCAATAA
Organism: Bacteroidaceae bacterium; assembly: GCA_963646605.1. Taxonomy (GTDB): domain Bacteria; phylum Pseudomonadota; class Alphaproteobacteria; order RF32; family CAG-239; genus JAFUYI01. The sequence goes on along the minus strand of CAVIWQ010000043.1, from coordinate 5,913 downwards.
ATTTTGGCTGCAAAGGTTGTTTGCGGGAAAATGCCAGCAATTGTTTGACTAATCCCGCAGCGCGGTTGGCGTTGTTTTTTACCTGAATTAAATCGGCAAACGACGGGTCGCCGACCCCGTGTCTTTGCAAGAGCAAGTCGCAAAAACCGATAATAGCGGTCAAAAGGTTGTTAAAGTCATGAGCTACACCGCCTGCCAATTGTCCCATCGCTTGCATTTTTTGAGCTTGTGCAAATTGGATTTCGAGGTTTTTCTGCTCTGTGGCATCAATGATATAAATAACCAATCCTTCAACTTCAGCCTGTTTGTCTGCATAGAGCCTTTTCATCGGCGAAATATAAAAAATGGCTGTTTTATCCGGATTTTCTAATGAAATTTCCAATGAAGAACATTTTTTTTGTTTGGTTGCAATATGGCCAAATTCTCTTTCCAGCGTGTGACGGTTGGCTTTTTTTACCAGATCCAACATATTTTGATGAACAAGCTGTTCTGTCGTCATATCAATAAAATCGGCGGCCTGATGATTGCATTCTTGAATAGTGCCGTTTTTATCAGCTAAAATAATGCCGACTGGCGCAAAATCAAACAGCCAGCTGATTTCATCGACAGCGCGGCTCAATTGACTGTGCAGCAAGTGGTCATTTGGAAAATCACTGATGGCGGCAGCCCGGATTTTAATTTCATTTTCTTCGCGGAAACTGTCTTGTTTTATACATGTTTCCACAGCCGTGCCTTTGGTATCAATAAAACGGACAATGCCGTTCCATGCAGTGTTATAAGGAGGAACCGCAGAATTTTCAGATAAATAAGAGGTTAGAGAGGTTCCAATAATATCTTCACGTTTCTTGCCTAAATTATCGGCAAAGACGTGGTTGCAATATTCTATTTTATAATTTTTATCGGTTATATATAAAGCAGCAGGTAAATAATCAAGAAAATCGTGCATATACAGGCGTTCATTTTGAAAAACCTGTTCAATATTGTGTTCTGCGGTTATGTCACGGAAACTCCAATAAAGGTATGTATCTTTTTGAATTTTCTTGATGGAAAAAGGTTTTTCAAAAAAATCTGTTTTGCGCAAAGAAACGGTTTTGAGCGAAATTTGAAACCAAGAAGCATTTTCACGGCTTTTATTCTCATTCATATTCAAAGCCAAAGTTATTTTTGCTGTTGCCAGATTGAGAAAAGCGTTTTTAAGTTGCTGAAAAGAAAAATTATTATTGCGAAAATCCGCTAAATGATTTTGCAAAAAATATAAAATGTTTTGGTTGCCGAATAATTCTTTGGCGCTGTCATTTTCAAGAATTATCTTCCCTTTGAATGTCTCTATTCTTTTTGCATTTGAGCTTTGTCTGATTATTTCATTGGCAAAACCGCCGTAACTGATGGCTTCTTCAGCAGTTTTCAGCGTTTGCAAAGATAATGTAAGGCAAATTAATGTTAATGTTCCTATCAAAATCAGAAAGAACATCGGGTGCTGAGGGTAGACAATAAATGCAATTAGCGACGCGGTTAAGGCCACCAGCGAATAAGCTAACGCTATAAGCTTTTTTTGCAAAAGCTTATCCGGACGCGGAAGCTTTATTCTGTTGATTATGTTTTTCACTGGTGGCCTGCCGTATAGCTTTTGTTTATGTAATAATATCAGCCTTTTGTTTGCCGGTGCGTTTTTCTATTTCGGCAACGGACATAGCTATTTGTAAAAGCTCATCGACCATTTGCCGCGGATTTTCGTTGAGTTTATCATGTTCAAGTTTTTCAAGATAAACACGCAGAGTAGCTCCGCTGCTGCTTGTTCCTGAAAGTCTGAAAACAATACGGGAGCCGTCTTCCATCAAAATACGCATTCCATTGGCTGTAGAAGAATTGTCAACCGGATCATGATAAATGAAAACTTCAGCTAATTTAACTTTGAACGATCCGAGTTTTTGTCCGTTCAGAGCAGGGAGTTTGCTTTCCAAATTTTTCATTAATTCATTTGCCGCGTCAGTAGGAATACCGTCAAAGTCAAATCGCAAATAATAGCTGCGTCCGTATTTTTTCCAGTGTTCGGTTGTTATCTGTTCAACGGATTTTCCTGTTGCGGCAATAATGTTCAGCCAGAAAAGAACAGCCCAAATTCCGTCTTTTTCACGAATGTGGCTCGAACCTGTGCCAAAACTTTCTTCACCGCAAAATGTAATGCGTTTGCTGTCCATAAGGTTTACAAAATATTTCCATCCGGTTGGAGCTTCATAATAGCCAATATTGTGTGCTGCGGCAACACGTGCAACGGCTGTTGAGGTGGCCATTGATTTTGCAACGCCGTAAATTCCGTTTTTATAGGCTGGAATTAAAGCGTAGTTATCGGTTAAAATAGCCAAGCTGTCACTAGGGGTAACAAAAAACTTTTTACCCAAAATCATATTGCGGTCGCCGTCGCCGTCATTTGCTGCACCAAAATCGGGAGCGTTGTCGCCGAACATTGTATCCACCAGCTCTTTAGCATAAACCAAATTCGGATCAGGGTGCAATCCGCCGAAATCAGGCTTCGGAGTTGAATTACGCACAGAACCTTTGGCGGCCCCGAGAATATTTTCAAAAATTTCAATAGCATAAGGACCGGTTACGGCATTCATTGCATCAAAGCGCATTGTAAAGCCGTTGGCAAAAAGTTTTTTGATAGCGGGAAAATCAAAGATTTTTTCCATTAAAGCAACATAGTCTTTAATAGGATCTACAATTTCAACTTCCATTTCACCGACTTTTATTGTTCCCAACCGGTCAAGTTTTACATCATCGATTTTCAGAGTTTTAAATTCCCTGATAGTTTGTGTTTGTTTGAAAATTTCATCACTGACTTGACTTGAGCATTGTCCGCCGGTTTCTGTGGCAAATTTTATACCAAAGTCGCCGTTTTCGCCTCCGGGGTTATGCGAAGCGGTCAAAACAAATCCGCCGTCGGTATGGCACTGCAATATCATGTTAGACGAAGCCGGAGTTGACAGATAGCCGTTTAATCCGATTATAAGTTTTTTAACATTGTTGGCAGCAGCCATTTTTATTAGTTTTTGAATGGCAATGCTGTTATAAAAACGTCCGTCTCCGCCGATAACATAAGTTTTTTGCGCAGGATTTATAACATTGAAAATGCTTTGCACGAAGTTTTCAAAATAATTCGGCTGCATTACGACTTTTGATTTTTTACGCAGTCCCGCCGTTCCCATTTTCTGGTCATCGTACGGGGTTGTTTTGATAATGTCTATCATACAGAACTCCTTAAAAATATAATTTTCCCGTAATGGGGTATAATGTAACACCTTAGCTTTGAAACTCAAGCAAAAGCTAAGGGTTACTCACTATTATTTTTTATGAAGTTCGTAATAAAACAGGATTTTTATTTGATTTTCAAACTCGAAGATAATTTTTTTATTATTTCGTTCAAATAGCTGTTTGAAATGGTATTTGATGTTTGCAGATTTTGCAGAGCCTGTAAGCGTTTTTGCAGCAGATCCGGTTGATTAATGCTCCAACTTGGCAAACCAAGTATTTGTAAAGATTTTTCTTTTGAATAAATTTTTTCCTGAAGTTTGTCGTCTGTTTTTTTCTGTGCATCTAATTTGAAATCTATAATTTTATTCATCGCTTTTTTTATAGCTTTATAATGACCAAATAAAAATCCTTTCATGATATACAGATAAACAAGATAAAAAGCCATAATGATGATTAAAATGCCGAAACTCAGACGCAAAAAGTCAGTTTTAGAAATAATAAAACCATAACCGGCATAAAAAACTAATCCCCATACAATATTAAAACGAGAGCTGCTCGGAATGTAAAAAAACGCTTTTTTATTAGCGTTAAGATTGAAAATACGATCAATTAAAGCCTTGAGAAGAACGGTAAGGACGATGATAAACATTAAAAAACTGAGTTCTTTCATAAGCTTTTCTCCTTTTTTAAGCTTGAGGGCAAATAAATTCGGCCAGATTTTTTATTTCTTGTTTTGCCGCTAAATGTGACAAGGTTAAGCGGCTTTTCAGCGCTTGTGTGTTTAAATCTAAAACGGTTAAACCTTGCAGAAACAATTCTTTATAAATAACACGGTCTTTTATGCTTCCTGAAACTCTGAAACCATAAGTTTTGGCAATTTGATTTAAATGGTCAAAAAATACGGTTTTGTTTTTTGAATTTAAGGAAGACACTTTATTGGCGGCAACAATCCAATTAAGAGATTTTTTTCCGTGTTGTGCGCGATATTTTTTTATTTCCCAGACAAATTCGGCATAATGCCCCGCATGCTGGCGGTTGGGAGCTTTTTCATCAATTTCTGACAATACGTTCAAATCAATCAAACTGTCGCCGATAGGCGTAATTAAAGTATCTGCCAAACGATGTGCTTCTTCAAATAAATAGTTTTTGGTTCCCGGAGTGTCTATAATCAAAGCATCATAGGCTTTCGACAATTCGGAAACTGCTAATTCTATTTCCGATATATGGTTGGCGTATTCGTTTTGATTGTCGCGCGGTGAAACCGTAACCAGTTGCGGAACAATCAAATTTATGTGATTCTGTTTGGCAAAATTACAGCGGTTGTTTATATAGCGCGACAAAGTTCCCTGCCTGCCGTCCATATCAATAACAGCCACTTTAAATCCTTCCTGCATTAATAAAATAGCCAAATGCATGGAAATTGTAGATTTTCCGGTACCGCCTTTTTCGTTTCCAATAGTAATTATATGTGCTTTTGAGTCGTTCATTATTTGTTTTCTGCCAAAGTTAACGATTTGTCTTCCGTGTTTATAACCATACAGGATTTATTTTCTTTTTTCAAACGATTACACAATTCTTCCGCATCTTTTTTAGAAAAGTTTGTCAGTTGAGAGCGATAAACAATAGCCATGTCGCTTTCGGCTGCTTCTACCGAAATAGGGTAGGGTTTGATTTCTGGAATTTTTTGTTTGAGGCTGAAAGCATAGCTGCGTGCTCTTGCATAATTGCGAAAAGCTCCTAATTGTACAGCCCAATGTCCCTTAGCGATTGATTTTTTCAGATTTTTACCGCTCATTCTTTCAGCCGTCAATAAGCGGGGACGTTCTAATTTTGCCAATACTTTATTTGCATTTCCTTTTTGGTTGAGGGCTATTTTCTGCAGTCCTTTATCCATTATCTGCATAACTTTAGTGTCGCGTTCTTTTAAGGTTTTATGTCCCATCGTTACCGCCAATACACGATTGTTGTTGCGTTTTGCTGAAGTAACAATGTTAAAACCGGCTGTCGAAATATAACCGGTTTTCATACCGTCGGCACCTTTGAATTTTTTCAAAACATGGTTATGCGTATAAAATGTTTTGCCTTGATAGGTAAACTCTTTCAAAGAAAACAAATGATAATATTGCGGAAAATGTTCATAAATAGCTCTGCCCAACATTGCCATATCGCGTGCGGTTGTGAGCTGCTGCCTGTTGTTTAATCCCGAAGCGTTTTTAAATGTTGTGTTTTTCATTCCCAATTTTTTTGCTTTTTTGGTCATCAAAACGGCAAACTCGGTTTCATCTTTAGCCAAAGCTTCTGCTAATACTGTGGCGCAGTCGTTTGCAGATTTTACGATTAGTGCTTTAATGGCATTTTCGACCGAAATGGTTTGTCCTACTTTTACGTCCAATCTTGAAGGTGAACGGTTGGCAGCAGTACGTGAAACTTTTAAATCTGTGTCCATTCTTATATCGCCTTTTTCAATAGCCTCAAAAGTCAGATACAAGGTCATAAGTTTCGTTAATGAAGCAGGTTCCCTTAATTCATCGGGTCTTTCGGAAGAAATAATTTCACCCGTAGCCAAATCTACGGCGATGCTTGACGTCGTTTTAGGAGCGGCATTGGCAATATTTAGATTCAAAACAAAAACCACTGCTGCAAAAGCAATAAGTCTATACA
>CAVIWQ010000042.1:0-11931 GCA_963646605.1 Bacteroidaceae bacterium | reverse complement strand
ACTTACGACCCCGTCATTACCAATGACGTGCTCTACCACTGAGCTATAGCGGCCTTGCAACAAAGAAACATACAGGGATTGAAAATAAAAATCAAGTATAATTTTCAAAAAAAATAAAAAATCATTTTCAGTCGGTTGCTGTTTCCTATAATAGGAGTGTTGTTTATGGTATTGCTTTTGTGCTTGATTAATTATACTCAAGGCTGTTATACTTTTAGAAAAATATTTTTGAGGAAAATCTATGCCGGAAAAGAAAAAAACTCGAGCTGAAGAGCGTTTTGAGCGCGAAGCCAAAATGTTACAGAAAAATCTTGAAAAACGCAAAAAACAACAAGCGGAATTGAATAAAATTAAATCAGAAAAGGAGCAAATCCAAAATGGACAGGCTTAGAATCCGCGGTGGTAAAAAACTGGAAGGCAAAATTTATATCAGCGGTGCAAAAAATGCCGCTTTGCCGCTTATTTGCGCTTCTCTTTTAACAGATGAAACGGTTACATTAACCAATATGCCGGTTTTGTCAGATATACGTTCTATGAATGCTTTGCTTGAGCAATTAGGCACAAAAATAGAATGCTGTGATGAAATCATCGATGGCAATGCCTGCAAAAATTGCACTTATCATACGCCGTCTTTTGCAAGTTTGGTGGCGCCGTATGATTATGTGCGCAAAATGCGTGCTTCGTATTATGTATTGGGCCCGTTGTTGGCGCGGCAGGGATATGCAGAACTTTCTTTGCCGGGGGGGTGTGCCATAGGAGCGCGCCCGATGGATATCCATTTGTCTTCTTTGGAACAAATGGGAGCTAATATAGAAATTAAAAACGGTTATGTTATTGCCAAAGCAGACGGTCGTTTGAAAGGGGCGCATTTGGTTTTTAATATAGCCTCGGTCGGCGCAACCTGCAATATTTTGATGGCGGCCGCTTTGGCTGAAGGTGAAACGGTTATTGAAAATGCAGCCCGCGAACCAGAAATCGGCGATTTGGCTAATATGCTCAATTCGATGGGAGCAAAAATATCGGGAATGGGCACCTCGGTTTTGAAAATTGAAGGCGTGAAGAAATTACACGGAACCCGTCATAAAATTATTGCTGACAGAATAGAAGCCGGCTCTTACGCCGTGGCCGCAGCTATTACTCGCGGAAAAATAGAGCTGGTCAACGCAGAGGCTTCCACCTTGCAAACGCCTATTAAACTGTTGCGTAAAACAGGTGTGAAAGTTGAAGAAAAAGAGCATTCGCTGATTGTGGATGCCGAGGGGTGTGAATTGGTCGGGCAAGATATTATGACCGATTATTATCCAGGGTTTCCTACTGATTTGCAAGCGCAGTTTTTAACTCTTATGCTGACGGCTAAAGGAGCTTCAATGGTAACTGAAACGATTTTTGAAAATCGTTTTATGCATGTGCCTGAACTATTGCGCATGGGGGCAAATATAAATGTGCATGGTCATGCTTCGGCAATTGTGCGCGGAGTAGATAAGCTTTACGGTGCGCCGGTGATGGCTACTGATTTACGTGCGTCTTTTGCGCTGGTATTGGCTGGTTTGATAGCCGAAGGCGAAACAATTGTAAATCGTATTTACCATTTGGACCGCGGCTATGAAAAATTGGAGCAAAAGCTGCGCGGCGTCGGGGCTGATATTGAAAGATTAAGTGATAAAGAGGATGAATAAATGCAACCTGAAATTACAACATTAAACAACGGCTTGCGTGTGGCAAGTTTTTATTATCCGCAATATGAAACCGTATCGTTGGGAGTATGGGTAAATACGGGTTCTGCTTATGAGCCGACTCAATTGAACGGTATTTCCCACTTTGTCGAACATATGGTGTTTAAGGGGACAAAAAGCCGTTCAGCCATCGAAATTTCAGAGGCAATTGAAAATGTGGGCGGGCAAAGCAATGCTTATACTTCGCGCGAATTTACGGCTTTTTATGCCAAAATGCTTAAAAATGATGCCGAACTGGCAATGGATGTTTTAGCTGAAATGATGACCAGTCCGTCTTTTTTGCATGAGGAATTAGTTAAAGAGCGGGAAGTTGTTGTGCAGGAAATTAAGCAAACGGCTGATGATCCGAGTGATATTATTTTTGATTATATGCAGGCTCAAGCTTTTGCAAATCAGGCAATGGGGCGGGCTATTCTTGGAACTCCGGAACTTGTGCGCAGTTATGGTGCAAATGAATTGCGAGGCTATATGCAGAGCAATTATGCCGCTGAAAATATGGTTGTTTGTGCTGTTGGAAATATTAAGCATGCCGATTTTGTTAAAATGGTTGCCGATAGAATGTCCGGCGTTGCTTCTCATACATCTTTTTCAGCTGATAAACAGTTTTATTGCGGGGGATATTTTGCAGAAAAACGCGATACCGAACAAGCTCAGGTTATTTTAGGATTTGATGGTTATAAGTATGCCGATAAACATTACTATCCTTCAATGTTGATGACTGCAATTTTGGGCGGAGGTATGTCTTCGCGCCTGTTTAAAGAAATTCGTGAAAAGAGAGGATTGGTTTATTCTGTATATTGTTTCCCGAATTACTATACCGGCTGCGGATTTACAGGTATATCGGCGGCAACGGATAAGGAACAAATCAATGAAATGATGCCGGTTATGATTGATGAAATTAAAAAAATTTCAGATACTCCGGTTACGGAAGAAGAACTGGCACGCGCTAAGGCACAATTGAAAGCCGGAATGCTGATGGCGCTTGAAAATTCATCGGCGGTAGCCGAAAAATTGGCAAGACAGTTGCTGTTGTTCAATCGTTATATTCCGGTTGAAGAAATGGTGGGATATATTGATGAAGTTACAACTGAAGACATTTTGAAAACGGCGCAATCTGTTTTTGCTACAAAACCTACCTATACTTTAGTTGGAAATATTGACGGTCATATTGGTTATGATGAGGTTTGTCAAAAACTGAAATAACGGGAGAAACAAATGTCGCGTGCGGAAGATATTTTTCAAAAATTGGTGTATTTCGGTGAAGAAGCAATAGATGACTTTATTGTCAATTTGCAAAGCGAAGAATTGTTTTTGGATTTTAAGCAGGCTGATTCACTGGGAAAAAATGGAAATTCTTTGCATAAAGACGACAGGCGCAATTTGGCAAAATGTATTTCCGGATTTGGAAATTCTGAGGGCGGAGTTGTAGTTTGGGGGGTTGAATGTTCACGCAATGTTGAAATAGGCGATGTGGCTAAGGCCAAAGTGAAAGTTCAAAATGTGCATCGTTTTTTGAGTTGGTTGGAAAATGCTATTTCAGGATGCACAATTCCCAGTCATAATAAAGTTCGTAATCATATTGTCAGTGTTGATGCCAATGGTGACGGATTTGTTGCGACTTATATTCCCAAAAGCGAGTTGGCTCCTTTGATGACAACAATAGGAAACACTTTTTATATTCGTTCCGGTTCCAATAATGTTCCAGCTCCTTATTCTGTTTTGGCGGGAATGTTCGGAAGACGGCCGCAAGCGGAAATAGATTTGATGATTACGGATAAAAAGCTTGAAATTTTGGATAACAGCGAGGCAGATATTTTATATCCGTCCAGTATAGATTGCCCGCCTGATAAATATCTCAAAATAGGTTTTGCTATCCGCGGACATAACGAAAGCAATGTTATTGCCAGAGAGCTATATTTGTCTTGTACAACTGCTTCTGATGGCGGTGAGTATAATAAAGTCAGGTTTTTAAATTATAATCAAATGGATACAATTGCCGGAATTGAAGGACAGCTTAATATTATCACACGTCCAGAATTGCGCGTGCCGCCGCGCAGTACGGTGCGTTTTGCGACGGTTGAAATTATTTTAACTCCGTATATCGATGAAGATTTTTTGCTTGATGGAGTTATCGGGGCAGATGGAACTGCTCCCCGCAATTTCAGAATATATATTCCGAAAAACAAGTTGCGGTCTTTTGTTGCTAAAGCAATGCGGGAAGATGCCGATAAAAATCTGTTATTGAATGAATTTTTCGGTGATTTTGTTTTCGGGGATTTATAAAATGCAGAGAGTCGAAATTTTTACCGACGGTGCTTGTTCGGGAAATCCGGGAGCCGGAGGCTGGGGAGTGATTTTGCGCTACCGTGATGTTGAAAAAGAACTTTCAGGCGGAGAACGCGAAACAACCAATAACCGCATGGAAATGACAGCGGTTATAAGCGCTTTGCAGGCTTTGAAATGTTCTTGTAATATAACTCTTTACACAGACAGCCGTTATGTGCTTGACGGAGTGACAAAATGGCTGCCGAATTGGAAAAAAAATAATTGGAAGACAGCTAATAAAAAATCCGAAGTTAAAAATATGGATTTGTGGCAAACACTTGACGCTTTGCTGCCTCAGCATGAAATTCGCTGGGTATGGGTAAAAGGGCACAACGGACATCCCGAAAATGAAAGGGTTGATGAGCTTGCACGGCTGGCAATTAAGAATTTGGCTTGCGAAGCGTGAAATTTGCTATCAAGTTTTCAAAATCGGAATTGTTTAATATTTCGGGAAGAACAAAACCATCCGGAGCCAACGGACTGAAAAGTATATAGAATGGTAATCCGCTGCGATGATATTTTTCCATAAATAATAAAACTTCACGATTATAGTTTGTCCAATCTATTTTTATCATTTTAATATTTTTATTTTGCATTTTTTCGATTAAAGAAGGCAAAGAAAATACGGTAGCATTATTATATTTGCAAGTTAAGCACCAATCAGCTCCGACCGCGACGATAACTGTTTGCCCGTTTTTTAAGGCGTTGTTTATTTCAGCAATATTTATAGTTTGAGAAGTTTCTTTTTCTATTGCTAAACGGTGTTTATTATAGGCAAATCCGCCGTCGATAAGAGAGATTGTAAAAATTACCGCTGTGATACTCAACAAAATAAAACTGAATTTGTTTTTGATTTTTTGCTGTTTTTTAATCGACAGATTTTCATAATCCATTTCACGGTTAATATTGTTCAGCCAAAGTAAGATTGCTGCTGATAAAACATAAAAAATAAGCCGGATTATAAAATGGTTGTTTGTTTGGGCAGCCAATATTGAAAAAAGCCAGATAAGCGTTATAAACAACATTAAAGACATTAATTTATTTAATTTTTGCATCCAAGGTCCTGGTGTCGGAATCAAAACAATCAATGCCGGAAAGATGTAAATCAGCATGTATGGAAGCGCCAATCCCAAACCGACAGCTCCCAGTATCATATATATGTCGGCTATACTGCCGGAAAGTGCAAAACCAACGGCAGTGCCAAGGTAAGGAGCCGTGCAGGGGGTGGACATTAAAACAACCAGAAAACCGGTTAATAAATGAGTGAAATCATCAGAATTGTTATTTAATGATTTTTGCATCCAATCAGGAATTTTAAAAGAAACCGTTTCATAAACAGCTAAAATAAACAATAAAATTGCAAAAATCATACTGATAACAAAGTATGGATTTTGAAATTGCATTCCCCAGCCGATACTATGTCCAAGCCATTTTAACAAAGCTAAAAATGTGGCAAGTCCGAACATGCCGAAAAATATTCCCAATAAAGTATTGCGGAAGTTTCGGTGTATATTATTATTTTGTCTTGCCCCGAACTTGGTTAAAGACAAAAGTTTCAGTGATAATACAGGTAAAACGCAGGGCATTAAATTTAAGAGCAGTCCGCCGATAAAAGCAAGACCTATAAGTTTCCATGATAAGCCGGAATTTTGTTCATCAGCGCTTGTATCTAATTCAGGTTGATATTGTTGCCGCAAAAGATATTCGTGATTGAGATTTGCCGTTATTTCAAAGTTATGATTTTCAAGTTTTGTATTTGCATCAACCGGCAGAAAACGTACGGTTATTTTTTTGCCGTCAATCAATATGCGCGGTGCTTCAAAAGCAATATTATCATTGTTGTCAATAAAAATAGAAAAAGCTGATATTTTTTCTTTGGAGGTTATATCGGCTTGCAGAAAAGAGCCTGTTTGCGGAAGATATTTTATTTTAAATTTATCAATATTGAATGCATCTGATTTTGTTTTTGGCATTCGCAAGTGTTGTTGATAAATAAAAGTAGCAACGGAGCTGCTGCGTGTGTATTCTGAATTTAAATTCAGTTCCGGAGTTAAAGAAATGGTTGAACATTGTAAATTTTCATTGCAGACATCTAAAGTTATATCGGCTTTAATAATCAATGGATTTTTAGTATCTTCTACTTCAAAAGTTGCAGGAATAGCGATTTCAGTAAAGTAGATTGTAAAATCTTCGCCGTTGGAAAAAAGTAAACGTGTCGGAACAGGCAATGTAAAGCTGCTGCTTTTTAAATTTTCAGAATGTGAAAAACTTATTTGCGGTTTGTGGTATTTGCCGTTATTGGCAATAACAAATTTGTTGTTTGGAATACGAATGTGAACAAGTCCGCTGACTGATTTTGCATCTTTAACACCGGTTTGTTCCGTGATAATCCGTGCTTTGACCTCATCGTTTTTTATCCAAGCGCCAATTCCTTTCAAACCGGTTAAAGGACTTGGATATAATATGTCATAAAAAGGGAGCTTTTTTAGTTCTGTGCGCGACATAATATAAATCAAATCATCAAAATCCCCTTTTTTGTCTGAAGCTTTTTGGGCATCGCGTATTGTTTTGGCTTCTATGGCTTTTCTATCACGTAGATTTTGGCTGTAAGGCACAACTGTTTTGATGTCTGTTACCACAACTACATTGTCGCCGCTGTCGATATAATCCGGTTTTGTGCTTGAAACGGCGTATTGGTCGTCGTCAACTACAATGGGCGGTTCTTCAGGAGTAAGTAATTTTTCTTTATATTTTTCATAAATTTTTTTGAAATAGCGATAAATACCTAATCCGTCACGGATGTTTTGCTGCATATCATAAGCTTGTTGGCTGCTTATTTCCGGAAAAGCCGTTTTGATATCGTCCAACATTTCCTCATTTATTTTTTCTGGAGGGTACTTTTCATCAAAAAACTTTGCGGTTTCAATAGTTTTTTGAATAATTTTCGCCATGTCGAAATCTTCGGCAGCAGAGTATGGTTTGGTTCTTATAGCAGCATTTTCTTCTTGCGCATGGGCATTAGCACCGATTAAAAGCAAAATGAGCAAAATGTGTAGCAAAAATTTTTTCATGACGCATTTCAAAAAGGTTTAAAAACTCAGATAATATGTTATTATATATATCAGTGTTTAACAAATAGTATAGCGCAAAAGATGAATAACGATTACCTTATCGGAAAATGCCTTGTAGCAATGCCAAATATGACGGATGAACGATTCGAGCATAGCGTTGTTTATTTGTGTGCTCACAATCAGGAAGGCGCTATGGGATTTGTGGTTAATAAGCAAATTCGAGAATTTTATTTTTCGGATTTGGTCAGCCAGTTTAATATAGGAAATGTTGCTCCGGTTGCCCCGATTATTTTACACAAAGGAGGACCGTTGGAACAAATCAGAGGTTTTGTTTTGCACAGCAATGATTATCATTGCGAGGGAACAATTGCCGTTGATGATAAAATTTCAGTTTCGTCATCATTGGCGGTGTTGAATGATATAGCTTTTGGAGCAGGGCCGTTTTATAATCTTGTTGCTCTCGGATACAGCAGCTGGAGCCCAAAGCAGTTGGAAACGGAAATTATAAATAATAACTGGCTGGTTGCTGAAGCTACACACGAATTACTTTTTAAAACGCCTGATGAATATAAATGGCAGCGAGCTATTGATGAATTTAACTTTAATGTAAACGATATATGTTTGCGGACGGGGCGTGCATAAGCCATATAAATTGGTTTGGTAAAAATAAAGGCAACCTTTTCAGATTGCCTTTGTTTTTTATATTTTTTCATCCGGATCGCGGAGAACATAACCGCGCCCCCAAACGGTTTCGATATAATTTTTGCCGCCGGAAGCTTTTTCGAGTTTTTTACGTAATTTGCAGATAAACACATCAATAATTTTTAATTCGGGTTCATCAATGCCGCCGTAAAGGTGGTTCAAAAATTGATCTTTGTTTAAGGTGGAGCCTTTTCTTAAAGACAACAGCTCCATAATGCCGTATTCTTTGCCGGTGAGGTGCAAGGTTTCACCATTCACGCTTACGGTTTGAGTATCAAGATTTACTTCAACATCTCCGGTGCGGATAACGGAATTTGCATGCCCTTTGGAGCGGCGGACAACAGCTTGTATGCGTGCTAACAATTCGGCGCGGTCAAAAGGTTTGGTCAGATAATCATCTGCGCCGTACCCCAAGCCTTTCACTTTTTTATCAGGTTCGGTCAAACCTGAAAGAATAAGTACGGGGGTTTCAATTTTTGCGGAGCGCAAACGTTTAAGAACCTCATATCCGTTGATATCGGGAAGCATTAAATCAAGGATAATAATGTCATAGTCATAGAGCTTGCCGATTTCCAAACCATCTTCGCCCAAATCGGTGGTGTCGATAATCATGCCTTCTTTCTTCAGCATGGTTTCAATACTCTGTGACACCGCGTAGTCATCTTCAACCAATAAAACACGCATTGCAATTCTCCTTGAGAAATATAATTCACTGCCCATATAATATAAACAATTTTTATAATTGTTAACTTTTTTTAGTGAAAGTTAACAATTATTAACAACTTTTTTTATTCAATGGTTATATAATAGTAAAATAACAGTAATCGAGGAGGAGAAAATGCCGTTTGAAATGGAAAAAACAAGCTATGAACAGAATGCCTTAGAACCTTATATTTCTGCTGAAACAATGGCGTATCATTATGGTAAACATTATAAAACTTATATTGAAAATCTGAATAAATTGATTTCGGGCACAGATTTTACGAATATGGCATTAAAAGACATAATCTGCGCAACAGCTGGAAAAAGTGATTTGCAGGCGATTTTTAATAATGCGGCACAGGCTTGGAATCATGCTTTTTTCTGGCGTTCGATGCGTCCGAATGGCGGAGGCGAGCCTCAAGACAGCCTTAAACTACGGTTAAACCGTGATTTTGGTTCTGTTGAAAAATTTAAAGAAGAATTCAAGACTGCAGCAACGGGATTATTCGGCAGCGGCTGGGTTTGGCTGGTTGAAAAAGATGGAATGTTGAAGATTGTTAAAACATCAAATGCTGATACACCGATTGTTCACGGATTAAAACCTTTGTTCGTTCTTGATGTTTGGGAACATGCATATTACTTGGATTACCAAAACCGCCGTGCGGATTTTGTTTCCGCTTTTTTGGAACATTTGGTCAATTGGTAATTGTTGACAGTTTTCTGGCAAAAAGCTAATATAAAAATATTGGAACAGGCAGTGGTTTTTCTTTTATGAAAAGCCGAAGGACTTTTATATGAGCGACTATGTGACAGAAAAAAAATTTATGGTGGCGGAAGGCAACAGCGGAGAGTTATATATTTTTATTTCTGCTAAAGCCGATACGCCTTCTTCTCCGCAAATTATTTATGACGGAAAAGATCACGCCATATTTTTACGGAATAGGGAGCAGAAAATAATTTTGGACTATATTCATCCCGATGTTCGTAAGAAATTACATAGTTCAAAAGAGGTCGTAATTGTAGAAACATTGCTTGATAATATAAAAGACAGCTATTTTGCCCATCTTAAACAAGTCGAAAATATTCCTCTGGATTGGAAACTTATAGGGTTGTCCACGTGGGACAAGGCTAAAGCGCACAACAAACAGCATTAATCCAATGTATTCTTATAAGCTTTCATTGTCAAAGCAGTTATTGCCGCCATTAAAATAAGCAGCGGCCATAAATGCGGAAGAATATCAATAAAATCAGCGCCTTTAAGCATAATTCCGCGCGTGATGCGCAGAAAATAAGTTAGAGGAATACATTTTCCGATAGTTTGCGCCCATAACGGCATTCCTTGAAACGGAAACATAAATCCGGTTAGCATTAAAGAAGGCAATAACACAAAAATTGACATTTGCAAAGCTTGAGTTTGATTTTTGGCTGCGGTTGAAATCAGAAAACCAAGCGACAGATTGCAAATAATGAAAATAAAAGAACAGAATAGCAATAGCCCTAAGCTGCCCAGAACGGGAATATTGAATAACAGGCGGGCAATCAACAGGATTATGAAAGCCTGAAACAAACCGATAAATACAAACGGCGTTATTTTTCCAATCATTACTTCAAGCGGCTGAACCGGCATTGAAAGCAGGTTTTCCATTGTGCCGCGTTCTCTTTCTCTGGTGAGAGCTAGTGCTGTCATCATAACGCCGGTGAAAATCAAAACCATGCCGATAAGCCCCGGAACAATGTTGTAACGGGTAAAGCCTTCGGGATTATATGATTTGTGGGTAATAATGGAAAAGGCGGAAGATGTGTTTTTTAGATTACGCAAAGCGCCGGTAAATTCTTTTTCGGCAACGTTGCTTACTATTTCGTTCAGGCTGCTGATTGATCCCGAAACAGAAGTGGGATCGGAAGCGTCAGCCTGCAATAAAATGTTCGGTTTTCTTTTTTTGATGACATCGTGTGTAAAATTGTCGGGAATAGTAATTACAAACAAAGCTTTTCCCTGCCGTAAAAGATCGCAGCCTTCTTTATCGGAAGAAATTTTGTGTGTAATTTGGAAATAATCCGAATTTTCCAAAGCTGTAACAATGCTTCTGGTTAAAAAAGTGTTATCTTGTGAGATTATGGCTGTCGGGAGATGTTTGGGATCGGTGTTTATGGCATATCCAAACAAAAGCAGCTGAAAAATAGGCAGTGAAATAATCATTTTTAGGGTTATTTTATCCCTTTTAAGCTGGATAAATTCTTTTTTTATAAGAGCTTTTATGCGTTGCAATGACAGATTAAGCATTTCAATTTTCTCCAGCTTGTTTCAGATAATAAATGAATGAATCTTCTAATGAAGTTTCGGTTTCTCGGCAGGAGATTTTATATTTTTCAAGTATAGGTTCGAGTTGTTTTTGAAGACAATTGCCATCGATTCCGCAAACGTGCAGTTTTTCTCCAAATAAAGCCATGGTGATAATATTAGGAATATTATTCAGCTGTTGTTTTAATTCGTTTAAGTTTTTTCCTTCAAGTTCTAATGTGTGCAATGCTGTGTTTTTAATTACAAAGTCAACGGAACCTTGAACCATAATGTTACCATAAGCAATGTATACGATTTTATGGCATCTTTCAGCTTCGTCCATATAATGAGTGCTGACCAAAACAGTTAATCCATTGTCAGAAAGCCTGTTGAGTTCATCCCAAAATTCGCGTCTGGCTTTGGGATCAACGCCTGCTGTCGGTTCGTCCAATAACAAAATTTCTGGTTCGTGTAATATACAAGCGGCTAAAGCCAATCTTTGCTTCCAACCGCCGGAAAGAGTGCCGGCAAGTTGGTCAGCTCGATTGGTTAGACCTAATTTTTCCAATGTTTGATTTGTTCGTTCTTTTATATTGTCTAAACCATAAATTTCAGCCGTAAATTCTAAGTTTTCACGAATAGTCAAATCTTCCCAAAAACTGAATTTTTGAGTCATATAACCTACTTTTTTTCTTATGATTTCACTTTGTCTGAGAATATCAAGTCCCAAACAGGTTCCTTCGCCGCCGTCAGGTGTGAGCAATCCGCACAGCATACGGATAGTGGTTGTTTTTCCGCTGCCGTTCGGTCCCAGAAAACCATAGATTTTTCCTTTCGGCACTTGAAGGTCAATATTGTTGACCACGGTTTTGCCGTTGAATTTCTTAGTTAAATGTTTAACGTCTATTGCCCAGTTATTCATCAATATTGACCTTTACGGAAACTGGCAGACCGGGGCGCAGATTTTGGTTTTTGTCATCAAATAGGGCTTCAATCATAAAAACAAGCTTTTCTCTGCTTTCAACGCTGTAAATTACGGGTGGTGTAAATTCGCTTTTGGGAGAAATAAAAGAAACTTTTGCGGGAATTCCCTGTTTGCATCCATCGCAATATACAG
>CAVIWQ010000041.1:0-11931 GCA_963646605.1 Bacteroidaceae bacterium | reverse complement strand
GCTGTAGGTTGTTCGTCAGAAAGTAATAATACGTTGTATTTCAAGTTTTATTGAAAAACGATTTTGTTTTTAATTTACATTTTTATTGCACCGACTTAAATTATTCATTGACAATGATGAAAAATTATGTAATTTAGTGGTGTTTATGCGAAAGGCGCTCCTAGCTCAGCTGGATAGAGCAACAGCCTTCTAAGCTGTGGGTCGGGCGTTCGAATCGCCCGGAGCGCGCCACTTCAAACCCTAGGTTTTCCTAGGGTTTTTCTTTTACCATTGAAACATATTCCGGCATTGAATTTTCCGGATATAAAAAAGCCCTTCATAAAGAAGGGCTCTGCGGAATCAGCAAATAACTAAAGAATCATCGCTGTAAATTCAGCTTCAGAAACGACCTTATCATCAACCATAGACTTGCCTTTGAAAACAAAAACATTACGGCGGGCCTGCACTTTTTCAACATACATTTTAAGCTGATCTCCGGGTTTTACCGGTTTGCGGAATTTTACGCCGTCAATTGACATAAACAGCACATTAGGAGCTTTTTCCATATTTTCAGAAGCGGCAACAACAATTGCACCGGCAGTCTGTGCCATAGCTTCAATTTGCAAAACCCCCGGCATAACCGGATTGTTTGGAAAATGTCCCTGAAAAAATTCCTCGTTCATAGTCAAATTTTTCAATCCCATACCTTTTTCACCGGGGATTTCAACTTCCAGACGGTCAACCAACAAAAATGGGTAACGGTGTGGCAAAAATTTCATAATATCTTCGATATAATAAACTTTATTTTCAGACATTGTTTTTTCCTTATAACATATTATTTTTTTGAACTTTTTTGTATAAATGACACTTGGCGCATAAAGTCTTTAAACGGAACACAAGGCGAGCCCATCATCACGCTTCCGGCTTCAATATCGCGCATTACGCCCGATTGAGCCGCAATTTGAGCACCGCTGCCAACATTCAAATGGTCGGCAAAACCTGTTTGACCGCCGCAAACGACATAATCACCAAAAGTACAGCTGCCGGCGATTCCCGTTTGAGAAACAATCACACATCCGCGTCCCATTTTATCATTGTGAGCAACCTGAACCAAATTATCAATTCGGCAGCCGTCGCCTATAACCGTATCTCCCAAAGCTCCGCGGTCAATACAGGTGCAAGAACCAACTTCAATGTCATTGCCCATAATAACCCGTCCCAGCTGCGGTATACGCTTATGCACACCATTTATAGTCTCAAAACCGAAACCGTCCTGCCCGATGCGCGCTCCATTATAAATATAGCAGTTGTTTCCCATAATCGTATAAGCCACACAGCTGTGTGCACCAAGACGGCAGTTATCGCCAATGACACACCCTTCAGAAACAACAGCAAAAGGTTCTACAACCGTATTTTTGCCAATTTTGACATTAGCGCCGATAACGGCATAATCGGCTATTGAACACCCTTCTCCTATCTCAGCAGTTGCATCAATTACAGCTGTTGAAGCAATTCCGGCTGCCGGACGTTTTTCGGCATACATTGCTTCTTTTAATTTAAGCGCAGCTTGTTTAGGATTGGCGGCAGTCAGCACAATCACATTCGGAGCGACAAACTCAGCTAATTCAGGCGTAGTAACACAGGCCTTTGCTTTTATTTCGGCTCCGGCTGCTTTTTTCTTGCGATCATAGAAAAAACAAACTTCATTTTCTCCGGCAGCAGCCATTGTATTAATGTCATTGATTATTTCATTTTCTTTACCGGAATTTTTCAATTCCGCATTGCATATTTCCGCAATTTTCGCAATTGTTAAACTGCCTTTATGAATAAAAAAACGAGTATCAACCATATAAAAACTCCTTTATTTTCGGTATTACAATCTTGCTCCAAAGTTCAATCTGAAGACTTGAGTTTCATCATAATCTTCTTTAACAATCGGGAAACCGAAGTCTAAATCGATTTTTCCCATCGGCGAAAGCCATGTAAATCCGAAACCGACGGAAACACGCGGTGATGATGAATATTCAACAATATCATAACTTACATTGTCCGGTTTACCGATTGTACCGACATCGACAAAAGTACGTCCTTTTATGCCGACTTCATCCAATCCGATTGGAAATGCCAATTCCGATCCGCCATAAACCATCCAATTTCCGCCCAAGGCATCTTTGGTGTATTTATCACGGGCGCCGATACCGGCACTGTCAAAACCGCGCATAGTGGATCCGCCCAAGAAATATCTTTGAGCCAAACGCACATTTTCATTACCGTATCCGGTAACATAACCGCCGTTAATGAACATTTTTAATGTATAATCTTCAAAAAATGTATAGTACAAATATGATTTTGCATCGAAACGCAAATATTTGTCATCACCGCCGGCACCCGACACATCATTGCCGAATGACAGATAATAGCCTTCTTTAGGATCAATTGCGCTGTCGCGTTTATCATAAGCCAATGTTTGACCGAAAGCAGAATCAATATATTTGCCTTCTTCGTTTTGAATATAAATTGAAGAATGGCGGCTGACATTTTTAATTTCATCTTGTTTCAGAGTATATCTTACCGATTGAGATAAATCGTCGGTATATTTCCAGCCAAAACGCATACGACCGCCTGTAACGATTTCATCATAAGACGATTCATCTTGATAATCTGTTTCACTGCGGAACAAATCAACGCCGGCGCTCAGAGGAAGCCCCATAAAATATGGTTCGGTAAAATTAATGTTATAATCCTGTTCGCGTTGTGAAATTCCAACATCAAACCCCAATTGCTGTCCTTTACCGCGGAAATTGTTTTCAGTTACGCCGGTTCTGATTAAAGCTCCATTAACTGTTGAATAACCTACGCCGACATTGAAATAACCGGTAGATTTTTCGGTTACATCGACATTTACATTGGCTTTATTCGGATCACCGGTCGGAGCTGTCTGAATGTCAACTTTGCTGAAATAATTCAAATTTTCAATATTTCTGCGGGAAGCACGGATTTTTGCAGCATTGAAAGCATCACCTTCATTCAGACGAAATTCACGGCGGATAACTTCATCATAAGTGCGGGTATTTCCGGTAATGTTAATACGGTCAATAAAAATACGGGCTCCTTCACGAATACGGAAAGTAATATCCATTGTGCCATCCTGCATATTTTTATTCAAAACCGGTTCAACTTCAACAAAAGCAAAACCTTTTTTACCTAATTCTTCAGTCAAAGCATAAACACTTTTTTCAACGGCATCGGCATTATACCAATCTCCCTCGCTGATTTCGAGTTCACGTTTAAGTTTTTTAACTTTAACATCGGGAATAGTCGATTTTATATCAATATTACGGATTTTATAGCGTTTTCCTTCTTCTAAAACCATTGTAATAATAAAAGATTCGCTATCGGGACTTAACTCTGCAACGGCCGAAATAACACGAAAATCGGCATAACCGCGTTTAAGATAAAAACGACGCAGCAGTTCTTTATCATAATTTGTCTTTTCCGGATCATAATTTTCAGACGATGAAAAAATACGCCACCAACGTGTTTCTTTGCTGAGAATTTCGCCCTGCAAATCGCTGTCAGAATAATGTTTGTTGCCGACAAAATTAATTTTGGTAATTTTTGCCAATGGTCCTTCATCAATTTCATAAATCAAATCGACACGATTTTGATCGCGTTCAATAACCTTAGGTTCAACAGCGGCAGCATAGCGCCCAACTCTTTTATATATATTCAAAATACGCTGAGTATCTTCCTGAACTTTAGCCACACTGTAAATAGAACGCGGTCCTAACTGCACTTCGCTTTCAAGCATTTTGTCATCGACCTTATCGTTTCCATCAAAGAAGCGTTTGTTTACAATCGGATTTTCAGATACTTTAATGTCTAAAACATCGCTGTTCATATTAAATTTTACATCTGAAAAAAGCCCTGTTGCATAAAGCTTTTTAAAGGCGTCATTCAGCTGATCTTCTGAAACATCGCTGCCAGAAGCGATATTGACATACGACAAAACCGTTTCACGCTCCACGCGCTGCAAGCCCTCAACATTAATTTTGTTAACTTGCACCGCCCACGCATTCGACACATTCATCATACACGGCAGCAATGCTGCAAAATATATTTTTTTCATTTTTATTTCCTTAAAAATTATATTGCAATTTTAGACAAACAATCTCTTAAACAGATGAACAACATCATTCCAGGTTGCAAAAATCATCAGAGCGGCAAGTAAGGCAAAACCGCACTTAAACAAAAATTCCTTAACCTTTTCATTAACTTCTCGGCGGGTTATGATTTCTACCAAAAAGATAACAACATGTCCGCCGTCGAGAACAGGTATCGGAAATAAATTAATCAAACCCAAGTTGATAGATAATAGAGCCATAAATGCAACAAAATCAATCCAACCGCTTTTTTTAGAAATATCACCCGACATTTCGGCAATTCTGATAATGCCGCCCAAATCTTCGGTCCCTCTTTCGCCGGTAATCATTTGTTTTATTCCGCGCAGAGTACCTATTGTCACTCTCCAGGTTTCATTTCCGGCAGCAGCAAAAGCTTCAGGCAAAGAAAGTTTTTCATGATCAAGCTCTATGGAAGACTTGGATTTAATCCCTAACATCGGCCGTTCAACTTTTGTACCATTTTCCTCCATATCAACTTTTTTGAGTTTTACGTCAAATTTCAAACGTTCACCATCGCGCAACAAAACAATATTAGCGTTTCCGTCGGCAGTCAAAGCAATTTCGGTACTGATGTCATTAAAAGTTTTTATTTTATGCCCGTTTATTTCAACAATACGGTCATCATTTTTAATTCCGGCTTCAAAAGCAGCTCCATCGGGAATAACTTCACCCACAACCGGAGGAAAAGTAAAACGACCTAAAAAGGCAAACATCAAAGCAAAAACCATAATTGCAAACAGATAGTTAAATCCAGGACCGCCAAGCACAATAGCCAATTTTTTCCATGGATTTTGAAAAGCAAAAGCTTTCTTTTTGTCTTCTTCGCTCAAATTTTCGACAGCCTGAGTATCCTCACCTGCTGAAGCTCCGTTGGCATCACCCAAAAATTGGCAATATCCTCCCAACGGTATCAAACAGATTTTCCACTTTGTATTATGTTTATCGGTAAAACTGCATAACTCTTTGCCAAAACCGATTGAAAAATCGGTTACCGCAACACCGCAAAAACGGGCAATCAAAAAATGACCGAATTCATGAACAAAAACCAGCACTCCGAGAAGAACGATAAACGGTACAACATAATAGAGTGCATTTAGCAAACTTTCCATCAAAACAACCCCTTAATGAATATATTCAAAATAGAGAACAATACAGACTAACAACACGGGAGCCGTAAAAATCAAACCATCGATACGATCGAAAACACCGCCGTGTCCGGGGATAAGGTTGCTTGAATCTTTAACCCCGACTTTACGTTTGATAGCCGATTCAATCAAATCTCCTATCTGTTCAACCACAGCTAAAACAGCGGCAACAGCCATATAATTGTTATAATCAGGCCAACCGACATAATAAGCCAAAGCACCTCCGACAGCAGCAGCAAACGCCATTCCGCCCACAAGTCCGGACCATGTTTTATTCGGACTGATTGTCGGAGCCAATTTCGGACCTTTCACAGTTTTTCCGACGGCATAACCGCCTATATCAACACTCCATACGACCAACAGCAGCCACAAAACCGCTAACGGCGATAAAGAAATCATAAACCACATCAATGCCCCGATACCGATTGAAATATAAGGCACGCCCAAAGTCAAAAGCCAGCGATGCTGTTCATTTTTGGCCTTAGCAAATACTAACACCGTGCACAAAGCCATAAAAATAAAAATACCGAACCAGGACTGAAGCATTACAGCAACCGCCATAGATAATGTGTAAATAACAGCATATACATCTTTTTTATCAGATGCCGTCATATTGCTCCATTCCCACGACAATAAAGCGCCTATAGCCAACAGCAAAAAAAGATAATAAGGAAATCCTAAAAAGATACTGCCAATAACAACCGGCCCTAAAATAAGCGCGGTTACTGTTCTTTTGAATAGGTTATTTTTTACCATATCTTCTCTCCCGAGTATTATAATTTTGTATAATTTCAACCAACTCTTCACGCCCGAAATCAGGCCATAAAACATCAGTGAAATAGAGTTCTGAATAAGCTATCTGCCAAAGCAGATAATTGCTGATACGCTGTTCTCCGCTGGTACGGACAACCATATCCGGATCGGGAATATCTGCCGTATACAGAGATTTTGAAAAAACAGCTTCATCAATTTCCGAAACAGACAAATTTCCATTCTTCACTTTTTCAGCCACTTCCTTGACCGCATGCAAAATTTCCTGACGAGAACCGTAACTGATTGCCAAACACAGCGTAAAATCATTATTTTCCGCGGTTTCTTTTTCGATTTTATCCATTTGTTCCACAATATCTCTATCCAGCATATTGCGTTCGCCGAGAAAAATAATACGCACATTATTCTTTTGCAATTCGGAAAAACCGCTTTTAAGATATTCACGCAGCAAAGACATCAAAGCTTTTACTTCATCAGGACTGCGCTGCCAGTTTTCGGTTGAAAAAGCGTATAATGTCAGATACCCGATGCCCAAATTTTTTGCATCTCTGCATACCTGCTCCAAAGTTTTTGCGCCTTGTCTATGACCGGCAACTGACGGCAATCCTCTTTTTTTTGCCCAGCGGCGGTTGCCATCCATAATAATTGCCAGATGGCGAAGAGAACAGTTTTGACTATTCACGTTCGACTTCCTCTCTAGACCTGCATAATGTCTTTTTCTTTTTGAGCCAAAACTTCATCGACTTTTTTAATGCTGTCATCAGTCATTTTTTGAATTTCGTTCTCATAACGCTTTTCTTCATCTTCGGAAATGACATTGTCTTTTTTAAGTTTTTTTATGCCGTCTAAAGCATCGCGGCGAATATTGCGTACGGCGACTTTGCTTTGCTCCGAATATTTTCCGGCAACCTTAACCAATTCTTTGCGGCGTTCTTCACTCAACGGCGGAATTGGAATACGAATAAGCTGACCGTCTGAAACAGGATTTAATCCCAAATCAGATTCTTGAATTGCTTTTTCAACAGCCTTAGCCAACCCTCTGTCCCAAACGCTGACAGACAGACAACGCGCATCGGGAACACTGATTGTTCCGACCTGCGAAATTGGAGTTTGAGAACCATACGCGTCAACTACAATGCCATCCAGCAAACTGGCATGGGCACGCCCTGCGCGAAGCCCGCCTAAATCCGATTTAAGCGCCTCAACAGTCTTTTCCATGCGACTTTTGGTATTTTCTTTAATTTCCGAATAATCTGCCATTTGTTTCCTCTTTGATTATGAATTGATTAATGTGTAGTTGCCTTCGCCGCAAACAGCTTTAAGCAACGCGTTTTCACCTTTCTGAGCAAAAACGATAATAGGAATATTATTGTCTTTTGCTAAAGCAACAGCTGTTAAATCCATCACTTTAAGCCCCTGCTGAATAACCTCGTCGTAACTGATACGCTCATACCTTTCAGCTGAAGCGTTTTTCTTCGGATCATCAGAATAAACGCCATCAACCTGAGTAGCTTTCATCAAAACATCGCATTCCATTTCCGAAGCGCGCAGCGCTGCGCCGGTATCAGTGGTAAAATAAGGATTGCCCGTTCCGCCGGCAAATATAATAACACGTCTTTTTTCCAAATGACGTAAAGCGCGGCGGTAAATAAAGTTTTCACATACTGCCGGAATATTAATACCGGATAAAACGCGAGCCGGCGTTCCGATTTTTTCCAATGCATTTTGCAGATACAGAGCATTCATAACCGTAGCCAGCATTCCGACCTGATCGGCAACTGAACGGTTAAGCCCTTTTGAAGCTTCTTTGGCACCGCGAAAAATATTGCCGCCGCCGACGACTATACAAACATCAACACCGCTATCGTGCACTGTTTTTATTTGGGAGGCAAGCGAAGCAATAACCTGTTCATCCATACCGAAAGCTCTTTCTCCCATAAGCCCTTCGCCGGAAAGCTTTAACAAAATGCGTTTATACTGAGGTTTCATTTTAAGGCCTTTTCTTAATTTGTTTGCTTTATATTAAACAATTAAATTACTTTGTCATCAATATTTTCATATTTTACCCCATAAAACTTATACTTTTACGATAACAAAGCCGCGTTTTGCCCAAACAGGGGAAAAAGTTCAAAAAAATATTTAAATCGAAAAGCTTTTGCATTAAAGCTGATAGTAAAAAAATAAAGAAAGGATATCATCATGCTACACACATTTTTATTTTCGGCCGCCGGCGGATATTTTTTAGGCTCTATTCCTTTTGGTTTGGTTTTATGCTGGATGGCCGGACTTGGAGATATTCGCAAAATCGGTTCAGGAAATATCGGCGCTACAAATGTTCTGCGCACCGGACGCAAAGACTTAGCGTTGCTGACTGTATTGCTTGATGCGTCTAAAGCCGGTTTTGCAGCTTGGCTGGCCGGATATTTGGCCTCAGATTCTGAAATTATGTTTTTAGGTATGATGGTCAAAATAAATTTATTGGCTGCCCTCATTGCCGGATTGGCGGCCATTTTAGGGCACAATTTTCCGATTTGGCTTGGCTTCAAAGGCGGAAAAGGCGTTGCCTCCGCTTTTGGTTTTATTCTTGTGATGAGCCCGACCGTTGCTCTTTTGGCTTTAGGAACCTGGCTTATTTTTGCCTTTGCTTTCCGCTATTCTTCTTTATCTGCAATTGCTGCTGCCGTATTAACTCCTGTTTATGCTTATTTCTTTGCCGGTGAAGCCGAAGCTTTGGTGTTCAGCTTTATTGCAATTTTGGTTTTAATACGCCATCATGCCAATATTGCCCGCCTCATTAAAGGCACAGAAAGTAAAATCAGCTTCAAAAAGAAAGCTTAAATGGCAAATATTAATCAAATCATCAACAGCTTACGGCTCATCAATACGGAAGGTATCGGAGCCGTAAGCTATGCAAAACTGATTAAAACTTATGGTTCTGCTGCAGACGCATTAGCCTTTTTATCAAAACAAAACAAAAAAATCCCTTCATTAAATTGGGCGGAAAAAGAAATTGAGCTGTCACAAAAATACAATGTGCGGATTCTTTTAATTGATGATGAAGATTACCCTCTTTCATTAAAAAGTTTGCATGACGCTCCACCTGTTTTATATGCAAAAGGAAAAAAAGAATTATTAAGCGTTCAGCCGGCCGTTGCCGTTGTCGGCAGCCGTAACGCAAGCTTGAATGCTAGAAAACTTACCGAAAAAATAGCTTTTGATCTCACCGAAAAAAATGTTTTGATTATATCCGGCATGGCGCGGGGAATTGATGCCGCCGCCCATAGCGGCGCATTAGAAGCCTACTCCGGACATGGTTCAACCATTGCCGTATTGGGAACGGGAATTGATAAAATTTATCCTCCAGAAAATTCTAATTTGTATCATCTTATTGAAAATCAGGGATTATTGCTCAGCGAAGTTCCCTTCAACAGCTCGGCAACAGCAGCAAACTTTCCCCGCCGCAATCGTATTGTCGCCGGTTTAAGCACCGGTGTTTTGGTAACGGAGGCTTCAGAAAAATCAGGTTCGCTGATTACGGCAAAATTCGGCGCAGCGCAAAACAAATTGTTGTTTGCCATTCCGAGAAATCCCCTTGATCCCCGCGCCGCAGGAACAAACCGCCTGTTAAAATCAGGCGCTGTTTTAACGGAAAGCGCCGAAGATATTTTGAAAGTCTTAAACTCTCCGCAAAATCTTTTATCCCAACCCAAGCCAGCCGATTTCTGCGGAGATTTATTTACAAATGCTCTTGACAATTGCGCAAAAACTGCCGATATTCCAACTAATCCGAAATACCCGATTGAAGATTTTTTGTCGGCGGAACCAGCGGATATAGACGAAATCATCCGATGTTCGGAACTGGATACGGCAACGGTTATGATGCAAATTCTGGATTTGGAAATGGAAGGAAAAATAATCCGCCTGCCCGGCAATAAAATTGCATTAAGCGGTAAAACAAGAAAGTAAACAGACAATGAAACTTGTGATTGTAGAATCTCCGGCAAAAGCCAAAACAATTAACAAATATCTTGGTGATGACTATAAAGTATTAGCCAGTTTCGGGCATATCCGCGATTTGCCGAGTAAAGACGGTTCCGTACAACCAGACAATGACTTTGCCATGACCTGGGAATTGAGTTCCGGCGGACAAAAACGTTTGAAAGATATTATAACCGCTGTCAAAGATGCCGACACCATTATTCTCGCATCCGACCCTGATAGAGAAGGAGAAGCTATTGCCTGGCATATTCTTGAAGAATTGAAATCACGCAACAAAATCAAAGATAAAAAAATTGAACGCGTAGTTTTCCACGAAATTACCAAATCAGCTATTACCGAAGCTATTAAAAATCCACGGCAAATTGATGAAAATTTAGTTTCGGCTTACATGGCGCGCCGTGCTCTTGATTATCTGGTAGGTTTTAATTTGTCACCGGTTTTGTGGCGCAAACTTCCGGGATCTAAATCGGCCGGCCGTGTGCAATCCGTTGCTTTGCGCTTGATATGCGACCGTGAAATAGAAATCGAAAACTTCAAGCCTGAAGAATATTGGACCATAGATGCAGAGCTGTTCACTTCCAAACAGGCATTGATAAAATCGCGGTTGGTTGTTCTTGACGGTAAAAAGCTGGAAAAATTTGATATTAACAGTGAAGAAAAAGCCCTTGCCGCTAAAGCAAAAATTGAAGCTGCAAATTTTTCGGTAGCCAATGTCGAGCGCAAAAAAGCCAATCGTTACCCTGCTCCGCCTTTTACAACCTCCACATTGCAGCAGGAAGCAGCCCGCAAGCTGCGTTTTTCTGCTAAAAAAACCATGCAGATTGCGCAAAAGCTGTACGAAGAAGGTTATATCACCTATATGCGTACCGACGCTGTAAATCTGTCAAAAGAAGCTATTGCCGCCTGCCGCGATGCCATTCAAAAATATTTCGGCGATGCTTATCTGCCTAAAACCGCAAAAGAATATAAAAACAAATCTAAAAATGCTCAAGAAGCGCATGAAGCTATTAGACCTGCTGATGTTTTCAATACACCTAAGAAAATGGAAACAAAATTGGACGCAGACGGACACAAATTATATGAATTGATTTGGAAAAGAACTGTTGCCTGCCAAATGTCGCCTGCAGTTCTTGATAAGGTTTGTATAGATTCTATGTCTGATGACAAAAAAATAACTTTACGCGCAAACGGACAGGTTATTGCTTTTGACGGCTATCTGAAATTATATCAGGAAAGCTTTGACGACGAGGAAGAAAATGATGATAACCGCATTTTGCCGAATGTTGAGGCCGGAGAAAAAGAAACCAAAGGCGAAATCTTTACCGACAAGCATTTTACGGCACCGCCGCCGCGCTTTACCGAAGCAAGTTTGGTTAAAAAACTTGAAGAACTCGGCATCGGCCGTCCTTCCACTTATGCAACCATCATAGCCGTATTGCAAGAACGCAAATATGTTAAAGTTGAAAAGCTGCGCTTTATACCGGAAGAGCGTGGACGAATTGTCACTGTATTTCTTGAAAACTTTTTCAAAAAATATGTAGAATATGACTTTACCGCTCAAATGGAAGAATTTTTGGATGACGTTTCTGCCGGCTCTATGGAGTGGAAAAAGCTTTTAACCGGATTTTGGGCTAAATTTATCAAAAATATAGAAGCTGTCAGCCCATTGCAAATGAGCGAAGTAATCGACAAGATTGACGAAGTTCTCGGAGCGCATTTGTTCCCGCCGAGGGAAGACGGTTCTGATCCCCGTTCTTGCCCAGAGTGCAAAAAAGGAAGATTGGGCATAAAATTGGGACGCTTTGGACCTTTTATCGGCTGTTCAAATTATCCTGAATGCAAATATACAAAAC
>CAVIWQ010000040.1:0-11960 GCA_963646605.1 Bacteroidaceae bacterium | reverse complement strand
TAGTAAGTATGTCATTTTCTCCAATACATTTTATCAATTTTTCTGCATACTTATATTTAGATAGATCCTCTATGTATGAAAAATTTTTGTAGTCTAATAACTTTTCAGGATAAATCATAAAATATTTGTAAGTTATAACGCTTTCAATCAGAGAACTGATTAAAATTATTGCATTATAATATGATTTTTTTATAAGCAACGAAATAATATCTTGTGATATTTTGATTTCTCTTATAAAGAAGAATCGAAGCATATCTTTTTTACTAAATGTTTTTTCAATATTATTTGCATATTTTACATGTTCAATAAGGTTTTTAAAAACGCAATTCAAACAACGCTCACACTCTTCAAGTTTCTTAGTATCCACTTTAACCCCATTTTTATCTATCTTTATTTATATTTTAGTAAGAAAGATAAAAAAGTCAAATTATGCGACAATTCAATTACAGTAAAGCATATTATATATAGTTTTGATTTTACACTATGAATACAAAAAATGGGTTGCATTTTCTTGCAACCCATTGAAAATAAAATATATTTTCTTGATACCAATTAACGTTTACTGAACTGGTAAGAACGACGAGCTTTAGCAAGACCGTATTTTTTACGTTCAACAACACGGTCATCACGAGTAAGAAAACCAGCTTTTTTCAAAACTGCTCTTAATTCCGGCTCATATTCATTCAATGCTTTTGAAATACCGTGTTTAATAGCACCAGCTTGACCAGACAAACCACCACCGCTAACTGTGCAAACAACGTCAAATTCGTTAACGCGATTAGCTACTTCAAATGGTTGATTGATAACCATTTTCAAAACAGGACGAGCAAAATATTCGTCAATGTTTTTAGAATTTACGGTAATATTGCCTTTACCCGGTTTAATCCATACGCGGGCAACAGCGTCTTTTCTTTTACCAGTAGCATAAGAACGGCCGAATTTGTCGCGGCTTGGCTTACGGATTTCGCTTTTTTCAGCGTTGGCGCTTACTTTAATATCTTTTAATGATTCGATTTTAGCCATTACAAAGCACTCCTCTTATTCTTCGGGTTGCGGGCAGCAATATCCAACACAATCGGATTCTGAGCTGTATGAGGATGATTTTCGCCGGCATAAACTTTCAATTTTGTCATTTGCTGACGGCCGAGCGGATTACGTGAAATCATTCTTTCAACAGCTTTTTCAACTACGCGACCAGGGAACTTTCCAGCCAAAATTTTAGCAGGAGTTGTTTCTTTGATACCGCCGATCCAACCTGTATGTTTGTAATAAACTTTATCGGTCAGTTTTTTACCTGTTAATCTAACTTTATCAGCATTGATAACGATAACATAGTCGCCGCAGTCCAGATTGGGAACAAAACTCGGTTTGTGTTTACCGCGCAAAATTTTTGCAACTTCAGCTGCAAGACGGCCCAATACTACACCTTCAGCGTCAACTACATACCACTTTCTTTCAATGTCAGATGGTTTAGTTGCATAAGTGTTCATATTTTCTCTCTTTATAAATATGGGTTAAATTCCTGCTTAATATACAGGAAGAAAAGCTGTTGTCAACATAAAAAAAACGTGCATTTTCAAATAATTAAAAAGCGGTATCATAATACCGCTTTTTAATATATTGTTTTTGCTTGTTTTTAGACTATTTTTGAATATCAGCAACAACCTGCATTGAAATTATTTTATCAGGATTGGAAACCATACCGTTCGGTCCATTGCCTCTTTTTATCTTATCAACATATTCCATTCCTGAAATTACTTGTCCCCAAACAGTGTATTGTCCGTCTAAAAAGTTAGAATCTTCAAAGCAAATAAAAAATTGACTGTCTGCTGAATCTGGATCCATAGCTCTTGCCATTGAAACTGCTCCGCGGCGATGCGGTTTATTATTAAATTCAGCAGCTAAATTTTGTCCGCTTCCACCTGTACCGTTACCAAGAGGATCTCCGGTTTGAGCCATAAAACCATCTATAACACGGTGAAATTTCAACCCATTGTAAAATCCCTGACGCGTTAATTCTTTAATCCTAGCCACATGATTGGGCGCAACATCTGGATACATCTGAATCAAAACATCTCCGTCTTTAAGTTTTAATAATAAAGTGTTTTCAGGATCATTAACTTCATACGCATTTGCCGAATTTATCCCCAATCCGAACATAACCAACAGACTACCGATAATTTTTAACATTTTAACATCTCCTTTAATTTATAAAGTTCTTCCAAAGCCTCACGCGGGCTCAAATCGTCTGGATTGAGATTTTCCAGTTCTTCTTTCAGCGACGATTTTTCCTCTGTTTTTTCTTCTTTTTCTTTAAGTACAGCAAACAAAGGCAAATCATCGGCCAAATTTTTTATATTTGAACTTTTTCCTCCGTTTTCCAATGAAGTCAAAACCTGCTCAGCACGTTTTATAACCATTTTGGGCAATCCGGCAAGTTTTGCAACATGAATGCCGTAAGAACGATCCGCCGCTCCATCTATAACTTCATGTAAAAAGATTACTTCATCGTTAAATTCTTTAATTTTCATACAATGCAGCGACATTTTATGCAACTTTTCCACCAATGATGTCAGTTCATGGTAGTGCGTTGCAAACAAAGCACGGCTTTTATTAACTTCGTGTAAATGTTCAACCACAGCCCACGCTATGGATAAACCATCAAAAGTTGCTGTGCCACGGCCTATTTCATCCAAAATTACCAAAGAACGCTCATCCGCCTGATTTAAAATTCCAGCTGTTTCGACCATTTCAACCATAAATGTTGAACGTCCGCGCGCCAAATCGTCAGAAGCTCCGACTCTGGAAAACAGTTTGTTAACCACTCCGATATGAGCCGAAGAAGCTGGAACATACGCACCGGCTTGCGCCATAACCGCTATCAATGCGTTTTGACGTAAAAACGTTGATTTACCAGCCATATTCGGACCTGTAATCAGCCATAAATTACTATGTTTTCCACCCAAGACACAGCTGTTTCCAACAAAACTTCCGCTATGTTCGGCATCAAGCGAAGATTCAACAACCGGATGGCGGCCATCATAAATTTCAAATTCAAGCGACTCATCCACATTTGGACGGCAATAATTTTTTTCAACAGCCAAATCGGCCAATGCTGCTCCAATATCCAGTTCGGCTATTGCTTTCGCTGTGCGTGATATGTCATCAGAAGAAGCCTTTACCAAAGTAACCAAATTATCAAAAAGCTGCAATTCCGTAGCCAAAGCTTTGTCTGAAGCTCCGCGGATTTCATTTTCGATTTCACTCAATTCAACTGTTGTAAATCTAACCGCATTCAAAACAGACTGCCGATGAATAAAGTTTTTGTTTTCCAACATTTCTGTTGCAAATTTTGACGGAACTTCAACAAAATAGCCAATTACATTATTATATTTTATTTTCAAAGCCGAAATTCCCGTTTCTTCGGCGTATTTTTCTTGTAATTTTAAAATAACTCGATGGCTGTTTGCTTTCAAGTTGCGCAGTTCGTCAAGAGGAGGATAATATCCTTCGGCAATAAAATCACCGTCACGGGGAAGCAGCGGTAAATCATCGGATTTCAATGCCCGAAAAAGCTCATCAACCAAATTTTGATGATTGCCGAATTTATTCAAAATTAAAGCCACAGCCTTAGGCAATTCTTTAATGACATTTTGGTGCAATCCGGAAATTATATTTTTCAATTTCGGCAACAAATCAAGAGCTGTCCGCACTGCCACCAAATCACGCGGGCCTCCGCGTCCTAAGCTCAGACGGGAAACGGCGCGTTCTATATCGGGACAGCCTTTTAACAAAGAGCGGACATCTTGTCTGACAAACTCTTCATTTATAAAAAATTCCACCACATCAAGGCGTTGATTTATTTCATTTACATCCAACAAAGGACTGGATATGCGAGAAGCCAACATTCTGGCTCCGACACCCGTAACCGTGCGATCCATAACTCCCAGCAATGAACCGTTGCGGATTGAAGAAGCAGATTCTGTCAGTTCGAGGCTTCGCCTTGTCGCACCGTCAATTTCCATCACTTGTTGCTCATAAACTTTTACCGGTTTTTCTATTCTTGGAATTTGCCCTTTCTGCGTGGTTGTAACATAATCAATCAATACCCCCGCCGCGGTAACTTCAGCACGTGAAAAATTGCCGAACACTTCCAGAGTTTGTACTTTAAACAAATCTAAAAGATTACGTCTGGCGTTTTCGCTGCTAAAACGCGCTTGCGGTAAAACGGACATTTGCGGACGATATTCGCCGAACAACTCAAAAAGCTGCGGATTTTGCATATAACTGTCCGCAACCAAAATTTCAACCGGATTAAGTCTTGACAATAAACCGCTCAGCTGTGTTTTTTCATCTTTTCCAGATAACAATACGTTTTCGGTAAAAAAATCTCCGGTTGACAAATCAAGCCAGGCAGCTCCCAATGTTTCGCCTATTTTAGACAACGCCAGCAAAAAATTATTTTTTCGCGTATCCAATAAATTATCTTCAGTTAATGTTCCGGCCGTAACAAGACGGATAACATCGCGTTTGACCACTGATTTATAGCCACGTTTTTTAGCCTCTGCCGGATCTTCCATCTGCTCGCAAATGGCAACCTTATATCCTTGTTTTATCAATCGCGACAAATAATTTTCATACGCATGAAAAGGAACACCGCACATCGGTATGTCTTCCCCGTTGTATTGTCCGCGTTTGGTTAACGTGATGTCCAATGCTTTTGAAGCCTTTACCGCGTCTTCAAAAAACATTTCATAAAAATCCCCCATACGATAAAACAACAAATATTCAGGATACGCTTTTCGGGTTTCAAAATATTGTTCCAACATCGGCGTCATGCCGGTTTTATTTTCTTTAGCCATTGTTTTTGTCTTGTCACTATTTATTAAATTTAAACCTATTATAACTTACTATTAAATGCAGTCCATGAATTTAAGGAATTTATACCATGTTTAAGCGCCACAATAAATTTTTTGAAATAGAAAAAGATTCTGGTTTTGCCACACGTATTCTAGTTTTATCAATTCCATCATCATTGGTTTTTATGATGCTGGTCACACTGAGATTATTGCCGGCAAGTATTGCAATTATGGCCTATTCGGCAATTATCGTTTTTAATATTGTATGGTTATTTCCGATTACCTTTGAGCTGCAGCAATTAAAAAAGTATATTTTCAAGCTTTCTCAGGAAAATCCCTCCGGCGTGACCGATCTGCAAATTACAGAAAACGAAACAAAAGACATTGTCAATGCCATTAATGAAATGCACCGTTTTTGGACAAACAAGGCTGAAGCTCTCGAGGCACAGACGATTTCTGATACAGCTGTATTGGACACACTTCCCGATCCTTTGTTAATGATTGACCGCAGCGGCAATATATTGGGCGCCAACGGTTCAGCACACAAGCTGCTAGGAGAAAACATCACCGAAAAAAAAGTAGAAGAGATTTTTAACTCTCATAATTTTGTTAACGCCGTAGCCAAAGTGCTCAAACAAGAAAGCGATGCCGAAAATTTAATTTTTTACGTCACAAAAGAAAATACAAACGAGCAAAAAAAATTATATGCACATATAAAGCGGCTGCCTTGGATTTCAAAAGGCAGAGCCGTTGCCGTTATTTCAATATATGATTTTACAAAAGCTATGAAAATCGAAAAAATGCAATCTGACTTTGTTGCAAATGCCAGTCATGAATTGCGAACGCCTTTATCTATCATTTCAGGATTTATTGAAACTTTGCAAACCACCGCAAAAGATGATAAAGAAGCACAAAAAGCATTTTTGAAAATTATGAGCGAACAGGCAAATTATATGTCGGTATTGATTGAAAATCTTTTGTCTTTATCGCGAATCGAACTCAATCAGGATCAACCGCCTCAAGATACAGTTGATGTCAGCCCTATTATCGATGATGCCGTAAAAGCTTTGACACTTAAAGCCAAAGAAAAAAATATGGTTTTCGAAACCAAAATTTCGGATAATATCTCTCCCGTAATTGCCGACTACGCACAAATCCGCCAGCTATTGCAAAATTTATGCGACAATGCCATAAAATACGGAGATCAAAATTCAAAGATAAAAATCTCAGCTGAAATCTGTTCGCAGATTCCGCCGTCAAAATCTTATCAAGTTGCTTCCGGACCTGCTGTGGCAATAGCCGTAAACAATCAGGGACTTCCTATCAGCAACGATGAAATCGGACGTTTAACTGAACGTTTTTACAGAATGCAGGCACACAAAGATAAAAACATTAAAGGCACCGGACTCGGATTGTCTATTGCCAAACATATTTTAATCCGCCACCACGGAAATCTGCGTATTTCTTCTTCAGCTCAACAAGGAACAACTTTTACCATTTATCTGCCAATACATCAGACTCAGGATTCTCCATCTACTTCCGGTGAAGGATAAATGATAACCGGTTGGTTGGGGTCAATATCATTGCTCTGATCGACCTGTTCCAACGGCAATTTGTAAAAATGCACAAAAGTGACGGGCTTCATATCCGTTGCTTTTTCAATACGCCGCCGAATCTGAGTGCGGATATAATCAAGAATTGCCGTTTCTTTATATTTCAGATTTTCAACCGCTTTCGGTAAAAGTTCTGATACTTCGGCAACTATTCTGTCACGCAGCTCTCCAAAAGCATCCGGTTCCAAAATATCTTTAGACGATACGCGCAAAGCGATCAATTCCCATTTTTCGCCGAAAATCACGCTGATAAAGACACTGCCGTTATAAGCTATCTGTTTGCGGCGTTTTACCACTTCTGAATTGAGCGAAACGATTTCATTGCGGTCTACGGCCAAAATATCTGTTGGAATATCAGGTGCAGCAACAACTTTGTCTTTTGTAACCAAAATCGAACCGCCGTTTACAACGCTGACGTCCTCCTCTATTCCGCAAGTGTCTGCAAAATATTTATGTTCGCGGATAAACTTTTTTTCACCATGCACCGGCAATACAATACGCGGCCGCAACATTTCGTACATCTGTTTTATTTCTTCTTTGCTGCAGTGACCGGAAGTATGAACCAAAGCATCTTTATCTGTAATAACATTAACGCCGGCAGCAATCAGTTTTTCCTGCATATCATTTATTTTTTCTTCATTTCCCGGAATAATCTTAGAAGAAAAAATAACACTGTCTCCTTTGCCTAATTTGACATAAGGACTTTGTCCGTTAACAATTGAGGTCAGCGCGCTGCGATAATTGGCCTGTGATCCAGTACAGATATACAAAGCATTGTCCGACGGAATCTCTGCAGCGTCTTTTATATCAAAGCATTTCGGAAGTTCTTGAAAATATCCCAACTCTTTGGCTATTTTTACATTATACAGTAAACTCCTGCCCAGCAAAACCGGCGTGCGTCCGGCTGCTTCGGCTGCCATAATCAAACTTTCAAGCCTTGTTACATTGGAAGCAAAACAGGTTGCAACTACGGTGTTAGGCAAAGTTGGAATAAGTTTCATTAAACATTCTCTGACTTCAAATTCCCCCGGCTGACGGTTATCAACCAAAATATTGGTCGAATCGCAAACCAGCATATCAACGCCGGAATCGCCGAGTTCTTTAAGTCTTGTGTAATCTGTATGCAAATTGCTTATCTGCCCGTTGTCAAAACGCCAATCTGTGGCGTGAATAACCGTTCCCTTGGGCGTCCGAATAGCTAAAGCCGATGTTTCAGGCACAGAGTGTACAACCGAAACAAACTCAACTTCAAAATTTGGAAGTTTCACCACCGGATTGTTATTTACGGATATCATCTCAACCTGTTGATCCAAATGATATTCTTTCAAGCGGTTGCGCATTAATCCTATTGTAAAATCTGCAGCATAAATCGGACATTTTATCAAAGGCCAAACATGCGCTATTGCACCGAAATGGTCTTCATGCGCATGAGTGATGAAAATTCCTTCGAAATCATCGGCATAATTAGCAAAAAAAGAAGCATCGGCAAAACATAAATCCATCCCCGGATAATTATCATTTAAGAAACCATAACCGGCATCAACCATAATAAATTTTCCATTGCAGGCGTAAACATACATATTCATACCGATTTCATCGGCACCGCCCAACGCTACAAAATATAATCCATCTTTATCAAAATTGCTCATTTCTACCCTTCTTTCTCACTGCTTTCATCAAAAAACACATCACCGGCGCCAATCGTTTTTAGTCCGCCGTTATCACATCGTAATAAAAGAAATCCCTGATTATCCAGCCCGCAAAAAACACCTCTTTCTTCTTTTTTCGGCATTTTCACTCTTATTTGCTCTCCTATTCCTTTGGCATTTTTTTGCCATAATCGGGACAATTCTGCCATTCCGTTTTTATAAAAAAATGCACAAACCTCATCAAACTTATTCAAATATACCGACAAAAATTCTGTTCGGGTGCAATTTATGCCTTCATCTTTCAAACTTGTCACCGGATATAAAATATTTTCTCCCTCAGGCGCAACAGCGATATTAACTCCAATACCCGCAACAATTGCTCCGTTTTTACCTGTTTCTAAAAGAATTCCCGAAATTTTTTTGCCTTTTACCAACACATCATTCGGCCACTTAAGACAAGCCTCAATTTCATTTGAAAAATTTTTTATAGTTTCAAGCAGAGACAATCCCAATATCAAAACTAAAGCCCCTGCTTCTCTCAAATTCCATTTCAGCAGCAAAGACATAAAAAGATTGCCCTGACCGGTAATCCATCGGCGGCCGCACCGACCACGCCCTTTTGTCTGCATTTTTGTCGTAATAACAATTTTTTCGCTATTATCAATATTTCCGCTTAAGCATAAAGCCATATCGTTGGTGCTTTCCAATTCATCATAATCGGCCCAGTGCCATGAATTAAGCTGTTTAAATTCTTTCATTAAAATACCGCCACCAACATCTGCTCAACATCATGCATCAGATATTTCGGATTAATTACAGCCACCAATATTAAAATAATGTTGATTATTAAGCATATATATACTCCTTTATCAACAATGTCAAAGTTATTGTTACGCGGCTCAAAATAGGCAACAGTAATAATTTTAAGATAGGCATAAGCCAAAATAAGCATTGCAACCATCATAAAAGCAATCAAAACATAATGGCGCGTAATAACAAAACTGTTAATAACAGCCAATTTTCCCAAAAAACCAAGTAATGGAGGCGTTCCTATCAAAGAAATCATAAATACCAATAAAGCTGCGGTTAAAAACGAGCGCTGCGTTGCAACGCCTTTAATATCTTTCATTTCCGACATATATTCGCCTTTAACCCTATATCCGAAAAATACTGTATAAATTCCGCAGATTGCAACTTCATAAACCAGCAAATAAGTAAAAGCAGCCATCAAACTGTTATCATTAAGAGGGAAAAGCGCCAATAATGTCACACCTATATAATATAACCCGCCATACGCAAAAATTTTGCGCAGATTGCTTTCACTGTTTGCCCCCACAGCTCCGACAAAAACAGATAATAACCCAAAAGTCAAAAAAACTTGATTAAACCATCCCAACAATGGATAAAAAGCATTTACAGATACATTGACAATGCAGGCAAAATAAGCCAGCGGCGGAACTATTGTCAAATATCCTGCAACCGGCAAAATGGAAGTGCCGACAGCACCGGCAAACCAAAAATGAAACGGAGCTACTGCCAACATAAACAACATTGAGCATAAAATAAAAGCAAAAGCCATATAATAAGGTCTTATAAGTTGGCTGCGAATCCCCAATCCGCGTTCTATTACGGCATAGTCAAAAGATCCGAAATAGTGGTACAAAACAGCCACACCAATTGCAAATATAAACATAAACAGCAAAGCCAGTCCTAAAAAGCAATTGCTTTGGCGATATTCGTTAGCAGCTCTCTCTATTCTTAACAGAAAATAATTAATAACAAAACTCGGAGCCAACCCTAAAAACAAGAACAAAAAGTTTCTTGACGATATGGCTAATGAAAAAGCCAAAACATTAAATAAAATAATTTCATAAAAAAGAAAGCTCGGAGTTCCTTTGCTTATAAAACGTTTGGCCGATAAATATCCCCACACAAACGTAAACATATAAATCAGCATTTTAAATAACGTTGTAAACAAATTATTATAAAATAATTCACCGACATTCTGATTATAAAATACAGCTGTTGAAACAGCTCCAATCAGCAGAAAAAAACGGCTGCCTGTATAAAAAGTTTTCGGAGTGTTGTGATGGCGGCAAAAACGAATCAGCATCATAATCAGCAGACCCAACGACAAAACAACTTCGGGAAGCAAAGCTATATAATCTGTAAGCATAATTACTCCATATACCATAAAGGATTAACAAAAGACACTGCCAACAACACCATAATCAAAGCAAAAACCATAAAAACCGGAAGAGAAATATCTTCTATGCAATTTTCATTGGTTTTCGTTTCATTTTGCGGATAGCGCAAATAAAACAAATGCTGCAATAAACTGAGCGAACTTAATATTATTGCCGAAAGAATAAAAATGGCCATTTTCAAATTATAATTAACCAATCCGGCAAAAATTAACATATTATTCAAAAACAGCGATGACAAAGGCAATCCAACCGCCGCTAAAATAAAAAATGACAGCACAAATGAACTACGGGGAACACTGCACAAAATTCCACAATCGTTCAATCCGTTACACATTCTTTCTTTTTCGAGATGAGATACAATAATTTCTATGGCTGCCGTTACTATCAAATAAGCAAACAACGAAAAACCTATGTTGGCCAGCAACGCATCTGTCGGCAGCAAAGCTCCCAACAGATAAAGAATGTAATAAACCGTCATATACGAAAAAATTTTGTATTGAATATCACGATTACTGAAACCAATTAAAGCAATAATAAACATCGTTGTAATACTTACGATTTCTAAAAACAATAGATAAGGTTCCAAAATTTCGGGAGCTGTCAGCGGTGAAAAACGAATCAATCCATATACGCCGGTTAACGGCATTATGTTGGCAATGATAAACACCAACGGATTGGAAATGTTAACATTTACAGACGACAGCCAATAATGAAAAGGCCAAATTGGTATTCGAGACAAAAAAGCAATAAAAATCGAAACCCAAACCAGCAATTCAAGGTGTTTGCTTAAAACTGCCCTGTTCATCTCACGTATCAAAATATTTTCGGAATTGAACAAAATACACAAAGCTACGAACAGCAGCATTGCTCCCAACAGATTGTAAAGAAAAAAACGATATAAAATATCCTGACGCCGGCTATCGCCGAATATGCCTACCAACATAAACAACGGCAGCAGCATTGCTTCAAAAAAGATATAAAACGAAAATAAATCGGAGGCCAAAAAATAGCCTGTAATCATTTCCAAAAACATCAGGGCAAATATAACCAGTGTTTTTTGCCGATAGTTATTGTTTCTGACACCGACAAAACCCAGCAACACAGCCAGATGCACCGCCGCTATCAGCAATAGAGAAAAGAAATCCAATTCAAAAATCAATTCTATTTTCGGAACAGCCAGCCATTCAAATTTTGCAGACAAATGTTGAGCACCGCCCGAAAAATCAACTTTACGCGCCGTAATCCATAAAATAACCAAATTGGATAAAACCGTAAAAATGCCGACAGCCAAAACATTATGTCCCCGACCATTGGAATTTTCTTTGGAAAGTCCGGCAAAAATAATTCCCAGCAAAGGAAGCGCCATAATCACAGATAGTAAAGTGTTAAGATTGTCTATCATTGCTTTACTCCGTTAAAATAGGCACAAAATACAATGATAATTCCCAGAAAAATAAAAAATATATATCCGATATAATTTTTATGCAGGCGTTGAAAAATAAAAATCATTAAATGAACAGTATTTTTAACAGATGCAATAACGGTACGTTCAATAAATACAAAATCAATTGTTAAACGCAAAACACGTCCCAAAATTTGTAACGGCGCAAAAATAAGTACATTATACATCGC
>CAVIWQ010000039.1:0-12383 GCA_963646605.1 Bacteroidaceae bacterium | reverse complement strand
ATTTTAACTAAATTGATTTACATTAAAGGCAATGTCGGTGGTAGATTGGGGGATTTACAGTAATGAGCTGTAGTTTCAGCGGTATCTGTGGCGGTTGCGCCTTTCGTGATTTGTCATTAATTGATTATCAGCAGCAAAAAGTTAAACAAGTAAAAAGTGTACTGCAGCTCATTACCCGACAAGATTTTAAGTTTGAAAAGCCTGTTTTTATTCAGGATGGCAGCCGCCGTCGGGCAAGCCTGACTTTTGCGCGGCACAAGGGGCATTTGGTTTTTGGTTTTAATGCCGCAAAAAGCAATGAAATAGTCAATATAGATAATTGTAATTTATTAACCGAACGTATAAACCGCAATTTGGGTTTTATAAGGTCATTATTGGAAGAAATTGTTTCAGTTCAATGCTGTGAACGCGGTAAAAAAGGAAAACCACGCATTTTCAAAATTGAAAGCGGCGACGTGTGGATAACCGAAGCCGATAATGGTTTGGATGTGGTTTTGGAATTTCCGTATGAATTGAATTTGGAATTACGGCAAATTATTTTTGAAAAAGTTTCGGCGCAGGATGAAATTATCCGTGTATCTCATAGGCAAAGCGTTAATCATCATCCTGAAACAATTATGGAAAAAATCAAGCCTTATTTGAAAATCGCGGAACGGGAAGTTTATATTCCGGCCGGAACATTTTTGCAGCCTTCAAAAGCCGGAGAGCAGACACTGGTAAAATTGGTGCTGCACAATATAGGCTTTGTGCAGGGAATAGTGGCAGATTTGTTCTGCGGCGTCGGAACTTTTTCGTATGCCTTGTCGGCTTTGTCGGATGTCAAAGTTGTGGCAGTTGATTCATCTGAAGAACTTTTGGACGGATTTAGGGCTTCTCTCAATCGCCAAATGATTGCAAATGTGGAAGTTCTTAACAGAAATTTATTTAAATATCCCTTGTCTGGAAAAGAGCTGGAAAACTGCGCCGCTGTTGTTTTTGATCCTCCGCGTGCGGGAGCAAAAGAGCAGGCAATGGCTATTGCCTCGTTAAAAGAAGATTTCAAACCTAAAAGAATTGTTGCTGTTTCCTGCAATCCTCACAGTTTTGTTCGTGATGCCGATATTTTGATTGCTGGAGGCTATAAGCTCCATTCCGTTACTATGGTTGATCAGTTTATATATTCAAAACACAGCGAATTAGTAGCCCGTTTTGATTATGGATGTTGATAGAAAGCAGCTGCTTATTTACAAAACAGCTGTCTCCTTTTATAGTCTTAATATATTTTAACGTTTTAAGGAAAAATTGATGTTGAAAAAAACTTTAATTGCCGCAGTTTTGATGTTGACGGCAGCTTGTGCCGGAAATGATAAGATTATTCGTTATTGTCCAAATGTCGTAATAACGCCGGCATACAGCCATGCAACCCGTTTTTACGGACAAGATATTCAATATAAAGTTGAGATAGTCGGATTTGAAGGCTATTGCCGCTATAACGCCAAAACCGAACAAACAGTAGCTGTTGTCGCCCCTATTTTTGAAGTGGTGCGTTATTCCGAAATTGCAGGAAAAAATGTTGATATTTCATATTATGCCAACACCAGTTATAATATCAATAAGCTGATGGGACGCCAACCGCATTCTTTCCGTACGGAAATAGAAAAACGCGGCGAAAAAGTTTTGGTTACGGGAGATGAAATCGAGGTTCGTATTCCGAATGATGAGCCGGGGTATCAAATCAATCTTGAAATGGCTTTGACCAAAAAACAATACATGTATAACCAAAAACAAGGTTTGAACTTTTAACGGGAGAAATTTCTAATGAGTTACAATCATAGTGAATTATCGTCAAAAATGGCGGATTCTATCCGTTTTTTGACAGCTGACGCCATAAATAAATCTAATTCCGGTCATCCGGGAATGCCTTTGGGAATGGCTGATGTGGCAACTGTTTTATTTACCCGTTTTATAAAACTGAATCCCGAAGATGCCCGTTGGTTTGACCGTGACCGTTTTGTTTTGTCTGCCGGACATGGCTCTATGCTGCTTTATTCCGTACTCTATTTGCTTGGATACCCTGATATTAATATTGATGATATTAAGAACTTCCGCCAATTTGGCTCCAAAACAGCAGGGCACCCAGAATATAAGCATTTATCCGGAATTGATATGACAACGGGTCCGTTGGGGCAGGGCATTACTTCAGCAGTAGGCATGGCTTTGGCTGAACGAAAATTAAACGCCCGTTTCGGTGATGAACTTTGCAACCACTATACCTATGTTATTGCCGGCGACGGATGTCTGATGGAAGGAATTTCGGAAGAAGCTATTTCTTTGGCTGGGCACTGGAAACTGAATAAATTAATTGTTTTTTGGGATAATAACAATATCACTATTGACGGCACGGTAGACAAAGCAAGTTCTGTTGATCAGGTTAAACGTTTTCTTGCTGCCGGCTGGAATGTTCTTGAGGTTGACGGACAAAATCAGGAAGATATTGCACAAGCAATAATTAAGGCACAAAAATCCGAAAAACCGACCTTGATTGCCTGCAAAACAACAATCGGTTTCGGTGCCCCTACCAAAAGCGGTACTTCGGCTTGCCATGGCTCGCCTTTGGGGGAAGAAGAATTGGCTGCAATGCGCGAAAAATCAGGTTGGACTTATGGTGCTTTTGAAGTTCCCGAAGAAGTTCTTCACGCTTGGCGTGAAGCGGGCAAGAAAAATAAAAACGAATATAAGCGCTGGTTGTCGGCTGCGGAAAATAATAAAGAATTTTGCAAT
This sequence comes from Bacteroidaceae bacterium, assembly GCA_963646605.1. Classification (GTDB taxonomy): domain Bacteria; phylum Pseudomonadota; class Alphaproteobacteria; order RF32; family CAG-239; genus JAFUYI01. The sequence continues at coordinate 9,623 of CAVIWQ010000039.1, read as the reverse complement.
ATAACGGCAAATGTTTTGCCAAAGGACTGGGATAAAGCCTTAAACGCTTTAAAACAGCAGGCTATTGATGAAAAAACAAAGGTAGCAACCCGTAAGGCATCGCAAATGTGTTTGGAAAAAATTGTTCCTGCTGTGCCTGAAATTGTTGGCGGTTCCGCCGATTTGGCAGCTTCCAATCTTACTTTTGTTAAAGGCATGCAGACAATTACCTCGCAAGATTATAGCGGAAATAATGTCATGTATGGCATTCGTGAGCATGCTATGGCTGCAATTATGAATGGTATGGCTTTGCACGGCGGAATTATTCCTTATGGCGGTACATTCTTTGTTTTTTCTGATTATATGCGTCCGTCAATCAGATTGTCGGCGTTAATGGGATTGCGGGTTATTTATGTTTTAACTCATGATTCCATCGGGGTTGGCGAAGACGGACCGACTCATCAACCTATTGAACATTTGGCTTCATACAGGGCAATGCCTAATGTGCTTATGTTCAGACCATGTGATGTGGTTGAAACGGCGGAAGCATGGCAATTGGCAATTACTACGGAAAATAAACCCAGTTTGTTGGCTTTATCGCGTCAGGGATTGCCTACGTTACGCCGTGATTGCTCAGAAAATTTGAGCGCTAAAGGCGGTTATGTCATTTCAAATACTCAGAATGGTGCTGAACGCAAAGCAACGATTATTGCAACAGGTTCAGAAGTTTCAATAGCTGTTGCCGCACAATCTTTGCTGCGCGAAAAAGGTATTGAAACTGCTGTGGTTTCCATACCGTGTACAGAGTTGTTTGACGCTCAGGATGAAAAATACCGCCGGCAGGTTTTAGGCAATGCTCCGCGAATTGTGGTTGAAGCTGCTTCACCATTTGGGTGGGATAAATATCTGAATGGAAAAGGCGAAATCATCGGAATCGATGGATTTGGAGCATCAGGTCCAGCCGGAGAGATTTATAAACATTTCGGAATTACACCGGAAGCCATTGCCGATAAAGTTGCAAAATATTGCTAATTATCGGCTGTATTTGGCCTGTTGCAGAGCTTTTGCTTGAATAAGTGAAAGCTCTGTTTCTTTATTTTGATTATGTTCTTCTTTATTTTGTGTACATTTTTCTAAAGCTTGACGCTGTTTCACGGCTTCTTGTTCTCTTTCCGTTAATTCAATTTCAGGCAAAGTAGAATCGGATATAAAATTCATATTGGCTAGTTTTCCATCCCAAATAAACGTATAGGCATGGTTCAACGCGTCGTTGTATTCATTTTTCCGGCTCTCATCCATAGGCTTATGCTCATTGAGCTTGGCAACGGTATAATCCTCGTAATTATACTTGTTAGTTGTTTCCCATTGGTCATGTATTGCAGAAACGATAAAGAGCTGCTCGCTTCGATTTTGGATACTGTCGCTGCTGAGAGGGTTTATTTGCCCGCTGCGGACGGCGTCGCCGTAAAATTTATATTCCCCTTTGAATATGCTGAGATTCATATCTTTTTTGTATTGTTCGCGTAAGCTGAGCAATCCGTTAATACGGCAGGACATTTCATCGTGTCCGATTAATGTTGCGTATTCTTCTGCAGACATATTATAGTCAAAAATACCGCGGGTAGTTTTATCTTTTAATTGAATATCGGCGCCGTTTACAATATCCGGATCGTTGTTTTGGTGCCAAAATTCATGAGCTTTGATTTTGCTTACTTCATTTTCGTCATTATGATATTTGGCAAAACTTACAATCATCCGCTTCATAAAAGGCGAGGCATTGGGAATAGAAAGCGTATCAGGATTGATATGGCTGATAACCACATGCTTTTTGCCGTTTATTTTCTGATAATAGCCATAGGTTATAAGCTGGTTGAAATCACCCGAAAAATTAACGGTGTCTTTTTTATAAGGCGCTTGTTTGGTATAATCGTTTATACTGTTGATAACACCATATTTAAAAGCATCGGTCATAGAATAACCGATAAGTTTTGTTTTATCCTCAAGATTTTCGGGAGTGGATAAGATACCTTTATTTACAGTCGGTTTAACAATCTGGGTATTGTCTTTTTTAGGCTGCTCTTTCTTGAATTCGCTGGTATTTGCGAGATATAAGCAAGTTCCGCAAACAACTGCTCCGCAAAACCACCATTTGTATTTATCCAGCTTATCTTTTATCTTTCCCATTTTTTGTCCTTTCTTGACAAAAAGTATAATCTCATTTTTTGAATTTTTCCAGCATAAAATAAAAAACTTGCAAAAAAACGAGTCAGGATATACTTTGACGCAGTGGAAAATTTTTTAAGGAGAAAATAAATGCCTTTAGTTACAATGCGCCAAATTCTCGATCACGCCGCTGAAAACAATTATGGCGTTCCTGCTTTCAATGTTAACGATATGGAACAAATTATTGCCGTTTTGCAAGCTGCTCGCAAGGTTAATGCTCCGGTTATTTTGCAAACTTCTACCGGTGCACGTAAATTTGCCGGCGATCCGATGATTCGCCACATGGTCGCAGCTGGAATTGAAATGTTTCCAGAACTGCCGATTTGCCTTCATCAGGATCACGGTGCGTCGGTTAATATCTGTCAGTCAGCCATTGTTAACGGATATTCTTCGGTTATGATGGATGGTTCTTTGGAAGCAGACGGAAAAACCCCGTCATCTTTTGAATATAATGTTAATGTTACCAAAGAAGTTGTAGCCCGCGCTCATGCCGTAGGTGCATCAGTTGAAGGCGAACTCGGTGTTATCGGTTCTCTTGAAACAGGCAAAGGCGATAAAGAAGATGGTCATGGTGCAGAAGGTACTATTGATAAAAAACGTTTGGTTACTGATCCTGACGAAGCCGCTCGTTTTGTTGCCGAAACAAAGCTTGATGCTTTGGCTGTTGCTGTCGGAACATCTCATGGTGCTTATAAATTTACTCGTAAACCTACCGGTGATATTTTGGCAATTGACGTTATTGAAAAAATTCATCAAAAATTGCCGAATACCCACATGGTTATGCACGGTTCTTCTTCTGTTCCGCAAGAATTGCAGGATTTAATCAATGCTTATGGCGGCGCCATTCCTCAGACTTTCGGCGTACCGGTAGAAGAAATTGTCCGCGGTATTAAATCAGGTGTTCGCAAAGTTAATGTCGATACCGATTGCCGTATGGCTATTACCGGCGCAATCCGCAGATTGTTTGTTGAAAATCCGAAAGAATTCGATCCTCGTAAATATCTTAAACCTGCAATTGAAGAAATGCAGAAAGTTTGCGAAGCTCGTTATATTGCATTTGGTGCAGCCGGAAATGCTGACAAAATCAAAGTTATTCCGATGTCAGAAATGGCAAAACGTTATGCTGCAGGTGAATTATAATCTGCATTTTATATTACGGAAAAAAGGTCGCTTTCAGCGGCCTTTTTTATGATTTAAGCTAAAAAAAGATGCCGATATTGGCTTGATCGGCATCTTTCTTTTTCCCTAAAACTAATTATTTGGAGTTGCGATATATTAGGGAGAAAACAAAAGTTTTGTTCTTTGTTTTGTCATATATTACAATTTTTGTTTAATTTGTCAATCAAGTTTTTAAGCTGATTGTGTTTGAAAAAATTTTGCTCCTTTTTTTAAGTCATTAATAAAATCTTCCCAATCTTGTTCATGATCAAGTTCTTCATGAAGAATTTTCTGAGAAATTTTAAAAGTTTCAAAATCTTTTCCTAAACAGATTTCACAAATTTGCTGATAACGATTAATGGCACAGCGTTCGGAATCTAAGTTTTGCTGTAATAATGACATAATAAAATCGTCATGCGGCGCGTCATATCCGCAACGGGCATATTTGCTCCATTCTGCCGGATTTAACAATGGTGTTCCTCCTAACTGAATAATGCGTGTCGCCAGTATTCCGGCATGTTCAAGTTCTTCATTTGCATGTTTCATAAATTCTTCCTGAACCGTTACACGCATTGGACCGCTGATAATTTGGCTGCCTATCCAATATTGATAATAAGCCAGCCATTCTTCGGCATAGGCCTGATTTAATATATCCAAAAGTTTTTCATGATCTACTTTGCTGATTTTTTGTGCGGTTTGTCCCATTTTTTTCTCCTTGCAATATGTTGAAATTGAAATTTTAAATAATTGCCATTAAAGAAAAATCAATGTATCATCTATATACTTTATGCGTATTATTAATAAAGGGAGAATGAATGTGCTTGTATCGCCGAGCTTATTGTCAGCTGATTTTGGGTGTTTGCGCGATGAGGTCAAAAAATTGACCGCCGCCGGCGCCGATTGGCTGCACCTTGATGTTATGGACGGGCATTTTGTACCTAATTTGACTTTTGGACCGCAAGTTATAAAAGCTTTGCGTCCTTTTTCGCAATTGCCTTTTGATACTCATCTGATGGTTGAAAATCCTGAAAAAATGATACCATGGTTTGCAGCCGCGGGTTCAGACATTATCACTGTTCATTTTGAAGCTTGTTCCGATGTTGCCCAAACCTTAAATTTAATCCGCAGAGCTGGTAAAAAAGCCGGTTTGTCATTGCGTCCGCAGACGCCGGCCGAAAAAATAATTCCTTTTTTGCCTCTGTTGGATGTGGTTTTGGTTATGACCGTTAATCCGGGGTTCGGCGGACAAATTTTTATACCGGATCAATTGCAAAAAATTTCCGAAATTCGTAAAAATATTGTTCAGCATAATGTTTTAATAGAAGTTGATGGAGGCATTACGCCTGCAACGGCTATGCAATGCAAAAATTCAGGAGCCGATGTGCTCGTTGCAGGAAGCTCTGTGTTTAAAACGCCTGACTATGCAGGCAATATTGCAGCTCTTAAAAATCAGGAGAATATTTTATGACCACAGTTATGGTGATTGAAGACGAAGAAGCATTGGGGCTTTTGCTTAAATACAATCTCGAAAAAGAAGGATACGACGTTGTTTGGGAAACAGTCGGAAGCAAGGCTATGGCGGCGGTTGAAAAATATTGTCCTTCGGTTATTTTGCTGGATTGGATGCTGCCGGAGCTTTCAGGTATAGAAATTTGTAAAATGATACGCAATAAACCCGATATAAAAGATATTCCGATAATTATGCTGACGGCTAAAGGCGAAGAAGAAGATAAAATAAAAGGTTTGACAGCCGGTGCTGATGATTATGTTACCAAACCTTTTTCCGTGCCGGAGCTTATGGCGCGCGTTAAAACAAATTTGCGCCGTGCTCCCGAGCTTATGTCGCAAAAAGAATATGTTTTTGAAGATATCAGAATGGATTTGGCGGAAAGAAAAGTTTTCCGAGGTGATAAATATATTCATCTCGGCCCGACGGAATTTCGTTTGCTTAAAATGTTGATGGAAACCCCTGGAAAGGTATTTTCCCGCGAGTTTTTGCTGAAAAATGTATGGGGAAATAATATTTATGTAGAATCCCGAACCGTCGATGTTCATATCCGGCGCCTGCGTAAATCGTTAAATGAATACGGACCGGATTATATCCGCACTGTTCGTGCCACGGGATATGCCATAGATTCAAGCGTGCAATCCGATGATGAACAACAGGAAGACTGATTTATCTTGTCAAGTTGCGGCAATGAATTATAATTTCGTTTATTCTATTTACTGAGGAGAACAAAAAATGTGTTATAAAGGTTGGCTGGCAGTTTTATTTGCGGCAGTTTTGCCTTTTCAGACAGTTTACGCTCAAAGCGCAACAGAAGGAATACAATCTTTCGGACAGGCCGAAAACGCTTGGAAACGTCCGAATCAAGAAGAAGAGACTTTGCAGCCGAACAGCCGTTTTGTTGATGAAGTCGGCGCAGTGGCAATGAAAAATATATTTGAAGCCGAACAGGTCTTTTGTTATGAAGTTTTTCCTCAAGATAATGAATATAAAGGCTATACTTTAGACGGGTTTCCCATTAGGGGATTTTGCGGTATGCTTAATAATGAAGTCCGCGATGTCTTAAATCAGAATTTTTTTGTCGAAACTGATGGAGTTGATTTTGACAACGCTGAACAATGTTTGATTCAGCCGAAAATTATTTTGCGCTATGTTCGCGGTGTTGATTATACTGATATTTTATTTTCGTCTCCGTGCTATGCTTTGGTTGTGTTTTATGCAGGACAGCTAAATGCATTTAATTATAAGCCTTCGGCAGAACTTATAGATGTATTGGTAACCAATCTCCAAACCAAACATGAAGAGTTTATTTCTCCCGCTTTGCTTAATCAGGTTTTGCCTATAGGGGTAATTCAAAATGAGCAACAGCGTAAAATGATAAATAAAAACAGTGAGCCAATTCGCAAATGGGAAGCAAAAGCCACTGCTAATGTTAAAAAGCAGGAAGAAGAGTTGAAAAGGCAGAATACTGGGTGGAATAAATTAAAAAACCGTATTAAATAAAATATGTATAATGGTGAACTAATACAGAAACATCGAGCAAAAATTTTATCATGTACGTTTATGTACACTCAAAAATTTTTTCTCTTGTTTCTTATTATTTCCCTCATTCTCCATATTTTATGGGGAGATGATAGCGGATTAATACAAAAAACGAGTGAATCTTATATTCACTCGTTTTAAAGTTTGGGCTATTGATCACCAATGCGCAAAGCTTCAATAAAGGCTGATTGCGGAATTTCAACTTTACCGAATTGCCGCATACGCAATTTTCCTTTTTTCTGTTTGTCTAACAGTTTGCGCTTACGGGTAATATCACCGCCGTAGCATTTCGCGGTTACGTCTTTGCGCAGCGCCGAGATTGTTTCGCGGGCAATAACGCGTCCGCCGATAGCCGCTTGAATCGGAATTTTGAATAAATGCCGCGGAATTAAATCTTTAAGCCGTTCGCAAATTTGCCGTCCGCGGGATTCAGCTTCTTGCCTGTGACATAAAAATGCCAAAGCGTCAACCGGTTCTTCATTTATCAAAATTTGCACTTTTACCAAATCTGAAACTTGATGTCCGATAATTTCATAATCAAAACTTGCATAACCGCTGGTGATTGATTTTAATCTGTCATAAAAATCAAAAACAATTTCATTAAGCGGAATCTTATAGACGGCCATAGCGCGGTTGCCGACATAGGTTAGTTCTTCCTGTTCGCCGCGGCGGTCGTTGCAAAGTTTTAGAACTGCGCCCAAATATTCATCGGGGACTAAAATTGTGGCTTTAACAACAGGCTCTTCAATAGAAGCTACTGTTGACAAATCAGGCATATCCGCAGGATTGTGCAAAGTTATTTGGCTGCCGTCTGTCAAATTGATGTTATAGGCAACCGATGGTGCGGTGGTGATTAAGTCAAGATCAAATTCGCGTCCTAGACGTTCTTGAATAATTTCCATATGCAAAAGTCCAAGAAAACCGCAGCGAAATCCCAGACCGAGAGCAGCAGAGTTTTCATTTTGATAATCAATGCTCGCGTCATTGAGGCGCAATTTGGCCAATGCGTCTTTCAAATTGTCGTATTGGCTGCTGTCGACCGGAAATATAGAACAAAACACTACCGGTATTGAAGGCTTAAAACCATGTAAAGGCGTTGTGCATGGAGCTTTGTTATCGGTAATCGTATCACCGATGTGGCAGTCGCTTACGCTTTTGATACTGGCAGTGATAAAACCGATTTCCCCAGGATACAAAGCGTCTACATCTTGCATTTTAGGGGTAAAAATTCCTACTTTATCGATTTGATAAACCGCATTGTTTGACATCATGCGGATTTGTTGCTTTTTGCGGATTATGCCGTCATGAATACGCACCAAAATAATCACGCCGAGATAACTGTCATACCAACTGTCAATTAATAGTGCTTTCAGCGGAGCATTTTCATCGCCTTGCGGAGCAGGCAGTCTGGTTACAATGGCTTCCAAAAGTTCAGGAACGCCAAGTCCGGTTTTTCCTGAGGCTTCAACAGCGTTTGAAGCGTCCAAACCAATAACGTCTTCGATTTGCTGGCGTACTTTTTCAGGTTCTGCTGAGGGTAAATCAACTTTATTTAAGACAGGAACGATTTCGTGGTTGTTATTAATAGCTAAATAAACATTGGCTAAGGTTTGAGCCTCAACTCCCTGAGTGGCATCGACAACTAAAACAGAACCTTCGCACGAAGCCAAAGAACGGCTGACTTCGTAAGAAAAATCAACGTGTCCTGGGGTATCCATAAGATTCAGCTGATAATCTTTTCCGTCTTTGGCATGATATTTCAAGCGTACGGTTTGTGCTTTGATGGTAATGCCACGTTCTCGTTCAATATCCATCGAATCCAAAACCTGATCCTGCATTTCGCGAGAAGTCAGACCTCCGCAATATTCAATAAGTCTGTCTGCAAGAGTAGATTTTCCATGGTCAATGTGAGCAATTATCGCAAAGTTGCGTATCAAATTCAAATCGTGAGCCATATCTTTCCCGTAAAAAATTTAATATTGAGTTCTTCATAAATAGAATAAAAAAACGCCTAAAGCAATATATTATTGATTATGGCGGTGAAATATGATACATAATAAATATATATCCTAAAGCATTAGGAGGTGCCAAATGAAAAAAATGATTGATATTGACTTTGGTTCGGCTCGTTATGACGAGCTTGTGGAGTTGCGCTATAAAGTGCTGCTTGAGCCTTTGGGATTAAAATTTCTCGACAGTTATCGGCAAAAAGAAATCGGATATTTGCATATTGGATGTGTTGAAAGTTTGGATGATAAATTGGTCGGCGGTTTAATGATGGTTCCTCTTAATGATAAAGAAATTCGTATGATGCAGGTTGCCGTTGACGGAAAATATCAACGCGAAGGCATAGGGCACCAGATGATTGCTTATGCTGAAAAACGGGCAAAAGAAGCAGGGTATTCACGGTTAATAATGCATGCGATGTTGTCTGTCGTCCACTTTTATGAAAAACTTGGTTTTAGGGCGGAAGGTGATATTTTTGAAGAAAACGGCATTACTTTTGCCAAAATGGTTAAAGATTTATAGCGGTGTGATGTGTAATGGCCGATAAAAATTTTGCGGAATATAAACAGGAAATGCGTGATTTTTGGATTCAGTATGCCAAAGAGCGTCAGGGAACTCAGGATAAAAATTCAATTTCCACAAGTCAACGTGATATTCGCAAAATTGCTGAAGGATTGTATGATACTTTTCCGCAGCAGCCGATATTAGGCGATAGATTAGCGGTATGTTACGCTTATGGATATCTATCATCTCTGCCTATGCCTGAAGAAGATTATAAAAAATGGCGCAAACATATAAAAGCTTTTGTAAATGAATCTCCTATAAATAAAACTGAAAATGACGGCAATCTTGCTTTTATGCTGCAATGTTTAGCAGTTAGCCGCGGAAGTGCGGCTGAAAATTATGGCTACGCCGAAAAAGTTTTGAGAAAAATGACTTTGCGCTCACGTAATAATGCGCAGGTTGTGTCGCTGGTTGGAAAATTAGCGCGTCCTTATTATGAAGAAATGGTTGCAAGAGCTGATAAAAAAGAAAACTTTTCAACATATATGCAGCAGATAAAAGCTTATGACAAAGCTTTTTCCGTGTTGTTAAAACTTCCGCAGGGTTCCCGCTATCGTGAAGCTGTTTGCCTTATGGAAAAAATGAAACCTGTTTATCAGGAGAGCGAGTGGGGGCGTTTGGAATGGGAGCGCAAGTCTTCCTC
>CAVIWQ010000038.1:0-13331 GCA_963646605.1 Bacteroidaceae bacterium | reverse complement strand
AGGTTACACAATGATTACGGTCGATTAAATTTGCATATTTTTTCTTTTAGCGAAGCCGCAAAAATATAAATTATCGGCGTTGTAAACAATGTTAAAAACTGGCTGACCAACAATCCGCCGACTATAGAAACGCCTAAAGGCTGTCTGAGCTCAGCTCCGGTTCCTTGTCCAAGAATAAGAGGAACTGCCGCTAACATTGCCGCAATAGAAGTCATCATAATCGGTCTAAATCTGATTGTCGCCGCCAAATAAGCGGCTTTTCCCAGAGAAACACCATCGCACAACTGCAGTTTGTTAGCCGTATCCACCATTAAAATTCCGTTTTTCATCACAATTCCTATCAGCATTATCATACCTATAAGCGCCATAATCGAGAAATCCATATTCCATAAATATAAAAATAAAACGACACCGATAATTCCCGATGGAATAGTTGAAATAATAATAAGTTGTTTCCAAAAACTTTCATATAAAATGCCCAAAATTATATAAATTGAAACTATTGCCATAAAAATCAAAAATGTTTCGTTTTTCAGAGATGAGGCAAATTCTTTCGCCGATCCCTGAGGAATACCGATAATGTCAGACGGCATGCGAATATTATTTTTTAAATTTTCTATTTGCTGTATAGCCTCGCCCAAAGAAACTCCTTTTGAAGCATTAAAAGAAATATTCACGGCCGGAAGCTGCCCGTCACGATTGATGACTACCGCTCCGGACTGAATTGGTTTTATATGGGCAAAAACAGACAGCGGCACTAAATTTCCGTTTGCAGGCGAACGCAAATAAAAATAATTTAAACTGTCAGTTTTTCCTGCATTATCGTCGTCTAATCCCAACACTACATGATATTGATTTTGCTGTGTCTGATATTCTCCAACTTGTCTTTGTCCAAAAGAATCATACAAAGCCTCATCAACATCATCGGCTGATAATCCATATCCGGCAGCTATATTACGGTCGATTTCAATTGTCTGAATTCTGGCTCCCAATTGTAAATCACTCCGCACATCTGAAAACATTTTGTTTTTTTCCATTGCTTTGGTCAGCTTATCAGCCCAAAAATATAATTTGGAAATATCCGCGGATTTAAGTGTATACAAATATTGGGCTGTGGTTTGAGAAATACCGAAATTCATATCCTGAACTGCTCTTAAAGACATTTTAATTCCCGTAACCTCGGCCAGCTTAGGGCGCAATCTTTCTATCACTTCTTCTGCCGATGCATCTCTGTCTTTACGATCCTTCAAAATAAGCCAGAATTTTCCATTGGACATTGAAGTAAATTTTTTATCGCCGACAGCGTGTGTATAAGTTAATATAGCCGGATCATCTGCAATAATTTCAGCCAAACGCTTATGTTTTTCAACCATATCTTCAAAAGATATATCTTCAGCTGCCTGAGTACTGCCGCTAATAAAAGCAATATCCTGCAACGGAAAAAATCCTTTTGGAATTGCCATAAAGCCCCATGCAGCCAATATCAGCACCAGAACAAAACATATCAACACAAATTTCTGCCGTTTGAAAACAAGCAACAATTTTTTTTCATACCCTTTTTGCAATTGGCTTTTAGATGACTGTTTTTTGAGGCGAGCCTGCATAAAATGCGCACACAACATCGGGGCAAGGGTTAGGCTGAATATAACTGAAATAATAATTGTCACTGTTATGGTAGCTGCGAATTCATAAAAAAGCCGTCCGACAATTCCTCCCATAAAAAACAAAGGAATAAATGTAGCAGCCAGAGATAATGTTATGGCCATCAACGTAAAAAACATTTCCTCGGAAGCTTCGGCTGCAGCTTTATAAGGCGGCGTACCATTTTCCATATGACGGTGTATATTTTCGACAATAACAATCGCGTCATCCACAATAAAACCTATGGCCACGACCAAAGCCACCAAAGTTAAATTGTTTAAACTAAAACCTGATAAAAACATTATTCCGAGCGCCGCAACAACTGAACAAACAAGAACAACGGCAACAATCAAAGTGGCCGAAATCCGTTTTAAAAAAGCTGCCATAACGGTCAAAACCAGAACTAATGTTATAATAAAAGTTATTTTAATTTCGTTTAACGAAGACCGAATGGTTCTCGTACGGTCGTTTAAAACGCCAAGCCGCACGGTTTTAGGCAGTAAATTTTGCAACTGAGGCAGCATAGCCCGCACTGTGTCAGCTATGTGAATGATATTTGCTCCGGGCTGGCGGTTAATTTCTATACTGAGTCCCGATTTTCCTTCAGGCCATGAACGAACATAACTGTTTTCGGAACCAACCGAAACATCGGCTATATCCCTCAAATAAACAGGCTGTCCGTTTGAAATTTTAATAATCAGATTTTTATAATCTTCAGGTGTAAACAATTGATCATTCGAACGCAAAACAATCGTTGAATTTTCACCATAAATACTTCCTTTGGCTTTATTGATGCTAGACTTTTGCAATGCGTTTCGAATTTCGGACATAGTTAAATTTAAGGCCGATAACTTATCAGGATGCACACTTACTTTGATTGCAGGCCTTTGCTGCCCAATCAGCCCTATTTCAGCTACGCCGTCGATTTGGTTGAGCTGTTTGGCTATAATGTTTTCAGCCAAATCGCTTAACTCCGTCAAAGGAACATATTCGGAACTTAATGTTAAAACCAAAACCGGACTGTCTGCCGGATTCACTTTTTTCCATGAGGGAAGCGACGGCATATCTTTAGGCAATTTATTAGAAGCGTTGTTTATTGCGGCTTGCACCTCTTGAGCTGCCGCATCAACATTTTTATCAAGATTAAACTGCAATGTCACCGTTGTTCTTTCAGAGGAACTGCTGGAAATCATATTGCTCATTCCCGAAATGCCGGTAAAAGCATTTTCAAGCGGAGAAGCAACGGCTGAAGCCATTGTTTCGGCACTTGCCCCCGGAAAAGACGCTGTAACTTTAATGGTTGGAATATCCGTTTGCGGCAAAGGCGCTATCGGGATAAGAGGATATGCGCATAAACTCGCAATCATTATAGCCAATGTTATCAAAAACGTTGGAACCGGATGTGAAATAAACCAAAATGAAATTCCTTGATTCTTTGACATTTTTATAACTCCGAAATAATTTCAACCCGCGTCCCGTCGCTCAATTGAGCAAAACCGTCCTTAATAACTTTATCACCAGATTGCAATCCAGAAGAAATTACTGTGTACTCATCGTTTGAATAGCCGGTTTCAACCTGCACCGCTTTTGCAATTCCATTTTCATAGAGATAAACAAAATCTCCCTTTTCACTTGGTCTTACAGCATTGGAAGGCACGATCAAAGCATTTGCCAATTGCCCGTAATTAAGAGTTACGGATACAAACTGCCCCGGCCATAAAAGCTCTTCCGAATTCTTAATTTTGGCTTTTAATTTCAATGTTCCGCTGTTGAAAGCAATATTATTATCAAAAGCGTACACAATTCCTTTTCCCAAAAATTTATTGCTTTGCCTTTCAAAAATTTCAACTTCCGCTCCTTTTATTTTTTGCATTTTATCAAGCATTGTTTGAGGCAAAGAAAATTCAACAGCAATCGGATTAATCTGCATAACCGAAACCAAACCGTCCGTATCGGCTTTTTTTATCATATTTCCAAGTCCGATACGTTTTATGCCTATTCTTCCCGCAATCGGAGAAGTAATTTGAGTATAAGAAAAATTGAGCTCGGCAAGTCTGACATCTGCTTCATCTTTTCGCACCGTTGCTTTCAGCTGTTTGTATTGCGAATTTTGTTCATCCCAAGCCCTTTGCGAAATAATTTTATTTTTAATAAGCTGTTTATAGCGCTGCAAATTAATTTCTGTTTCTGCCAACTTCGCTTTATCCATATCTAAAACAGCCTTTGATTTTTCCAACGCGGCCAGAGTTTCCCTGTCATCGATTTTGGCTAAAACTGCACCCTGTTCAACATAATCTCCTTCCGTAAACAAAATTTCCGTTATTATCCCATCCGTTTGAGCTCTGACAGTCGCTGATTGAAGGGCTTTTGCCATTCCGATTGTGTTGTACGCTAAAGAAACATCACGGGGTTTTACTTCAATAATCTCCACCGGAAGTTCAGCTTGAGAATTTTTCAATTTTTTTTCATTGCTTTTAAATGGAAAAGCAAATACTCCTCCTATTATGCAAAGCGCTGCTGCTGATAATAAAATTCCGTTTTTCATTTTTTACCTTGTCAAACTTTTTATTCTTTTCTGACAATTTTCTAAACACAAACCTAAAAAACATCTGAAATTTTATTTATAAAGCGGTCGTATTTTTCATAATCATTGATTGACAAAAGCTTATGTTGCCGTTAGGATATAGTATTCTTAATAATTTGAGGTATGATTAAATAATATCTATGAGTCCCGTATATTTATATATTTTTAACCTAGTACTTGTTTTTGTTCTGGTTTTTGCTAACGCTTTCTTTGTTGTTTCTGAATTTTCAATTGTTAAAATACGCCGCACCAAACTTGAAGAATTGGCTCACAACGGCAGTAAACGGGCTAAAATCGGGCTAAAAATCAATGAACGGCTCAATACTTATCTTAGCGCCATTCAATTGGGTATTACTTTAGCTTCGCTTGGTTTAGGTTGGATTGGTGAACCGGCTGTTTCAAAATTGCTTGAGGCTCTTTTCGGCGCTTGGTTTGCCGACAATCCGGTTTTGCTGCATTCTCTGAGTTTTGGTATTGCTTTTGGCTTTATTACTTTGCTGCACGTTGTTCTCGGTGAATTGGTACCTAAATCATTGGCTATTCAGGACACAGAACGCTACGCTTTGATTATTGCTCCGGCTCTTTACACTTTTAACCGTATTTTTTCGCCGTTTATTTGGGTATTTGACCATGTAACTATCGGAATCTTGAAAATCATGGGTATCAAACCAAGTGATGAAAACGGAGATGCCCATTCTGAAGAGGAAATAAAATTGATTATCGATGCTTCGCAAAAAGGCGGGATTATCGATGATACAGAAGGAGAAATTATCCAAAACGCAATTTGTTTTTCAGAAACCTGCGCGCACGAAATTATGATTCCGCGGCAAGATATCAAATGCGTTGATAAAAATTCAAGTTATAATGAGGCTATGGATTTTATACGCAAACACAATCATACCCGCTTTCCGCTTTGCGACAAAGACAAAGATCATATTGTCGGTATGGTTCATATCCGTGACATTTTGGAACATCCTGAAGATAAAGATGCCAAAGACTTTTTGAACCGTATTTCACGCCAGATTTTATTTGTTCCTGAAAACAAATCGATTTCGGATATTCTCCACCAGATGATGCTCAAACATATTCATTTGGCTATTGTGGTTGATGAATACGGCGGAACAGCCGGAATGCTTTCAATGGAAGATATTCTTGAAGAATTGGTTGGTGATATCAGAGATGAACACGATGATACATCTGAGCCAATAAAGAAAATAGATGAAAGTAGCTGCGAATTTGACGGACTTTATTTAATTGAAGACGCTTTTGACTGCATGAACCTCCCGCATTTTGAACCGGAAGAAAGCACTATCGGCGGTTATGTTTTCGGATTAATAGGCAGAGAACCAAAAGTCGGAGATACGGCTGAAGATGAGTTTTGCCGTTATGAAGTTATAGCAGTAGACAATATGCGAATAACAAGGGTAAAAATTCATATAAAACCGCAAGAAATATCAGCAGAATAATGGTGCTAAAAAAAGCAGATTTCAAAAAGAAATCTGCTTTTTTTTTTACATTTTTAACTTGCATATACAAATTAACAAAGTTTTTTCTCTGCAGAAACAGAATATTGTGTTTCATAAGCCTTATCCACACTGCATCTGTGACGATGCGACGGAGGAGGAGGTGCAGGACGATGACGAGGCGGCGGAGCGGGATGATAGTGCCGATGAGGTGGCGGAGGCGGAGCCGGAACCACATATATCGGCGGACCATAAGGATCAAGCAATCTATCAACAGTTGCACAACCAGTTAACAACGGAATGCATAACACTGCGCCCAAAATGCATTTAAAATAATTTTTCATATTCAAGATATTTTAAAGATTAATAATTTGTTTGTGTAAAAAAGATAGCACAGAAAAAATATTTTGTCTATAAATAAACAAAAAAATGGTTTTCATTTGTTTTCCTTAATAACAAAATTTTTAAAATGGCTTTATTTTTCAATCAGTTATCCTGCCTCTGTTTTTAATATCAGAAAAGGATAATATACTATGATTTATGGTTATATAAGAATCAGCACAGATAAACAAAGTGCTGAAAATCAACGTTTTGAAATTAAACGATTTGCGTCGCAAAACAGCATTGTTATAGATTGTTGGATAGCTGAAACCATCAGTTCTACAAAAAATTTGCAAAAAAGAAAGCTGGGCGCCCTGTTGGTTAAATTGCAAAAAGGAGATATTTTAGTTGCCAGCGAACTTTCCCGTTTGGGACGCAATTTGCTGCAAGTAATGGGAATATTGGCTGAATGTATGAATCGCGAATGTCAGGTCTGGACAATCAAAGATAATTATCGTTTGGGATCTGACATTCAGTCAAAAGTTTTAGCTTTTGCATTTTCGCTGTCTGCCGAAATCGAGCGCACGCTTATATCCTCGCGCACCAAAGAAGCTCTGGCTCGAATCAAATCCGAAGGCAAAAAACTCGGACGGCCGCATGGCAGCAAAAGCAAAGGTATTTTAAACGATAAAGAAAATCAGATAAAAGAAATGATTGGCAGCGGAAATTCTGTTGCAGAAATTGCTAAACATTGCAAATGCAATCGATTGACGGTTTATCGTTTTCTTGAACAAAAAGATGTTTATCTAAATTAAGTCCTGCTCAAATCCCCGATTATTCGGGGATTTGATATCACAAAAAAATATTGCAAAAAACTATTGACTTAGAGTTAACTCTCACATTTATGATTATTTATCAGAATCGAAAAAAGGAGTATTAAATGATAAGTTGCGCTATTACCACATCAATACTGGGCTGTTTGGTAACTTTGTTTTTGTTTGTAAGACACATCTATTTTCTGGAGCTGCCTCTTTGGGCTGACATTTGCTGTGTTGCTGCTATGCTGATAATAGGATGTTTTCCTCTGTTGTCCGAATATAATTTCGAAAAATATTTAGGAACAGCATATCCTATTTACCGATATACTTTATACTTTGTCTTTGTGGGAAGCATTATTTTTTTCACATTAACTATAATAAGCGATATATTTGCCTTTGCTTCATTAAAAATGGGATTAATCAAAAATATGCCGACAGGCATTTACAGTCTTTGCATTTTGGCTGCTTCTGCTTTATGCAGCTTTTATGCACTATACGCCGGCGTTAAAATTCCAGATGTTAAAAACATAAATTTATATTCTGATAAAATAACCGAAGCAAAAAAAATCGTATTGCTCAGCGATATTCATATCCACCGCGTTATAAATCCAGAAAAAGTTAAAGGAATTGTCGATGCAGCCAACAAATTAAATCCCGACATCATTTTACTGGATGGAGACATCATTGACGACGATGTTGAAAAAGTGCACAATATCAGTTTGCTGTTACAAGAATTAAAAGCCAAAGAAGGAATATATTTTGTAACCGGAAATCACGAATTTTACACAGGTTACAAACAATCCGTGCAGGAATTGAAAAGTTTTGGGTTCAAATTTTTGGAAAATGACGGCATATCTCTCGGAAACATTTATTTAGCCGGTATTCCCGATGTCTTTTCAGGAGCAAATTTCGGGCGGACAGCAAATATTGAAGAGGCTTTTGCCTTTGCCGACAACAACCAATTCAAAATTTTGATGTCGCATACCCCTGCAGATTTTCATTCCGGCAATAATTTTGATTTAGAGCTGTCAGGACATACACATGGCGGTCAGATTTTCCCTTTTCATATCCTGACCAAAATTCACAACAAATATTTGGCAGGCATGTATGATATGGAAAATAATGCTAAAATCTATGTTACCAGCGGTTCTGGACAATGGGGGCCGCAAATGCGGTTTTTGGCCCCTTCGGAAATTACATTAATTAATATTTTACCTGAAGGAAATAAAAATATGAAAAAAGCAGATATAGATACCGTTTTCGCACAAGGTGAACCCAATCCTTATGGAAAATTTTTTACCGGACAAACCTATCTCACGAGACTCAGCGCCAATGACACAACTTGGAATTCGTCTCTTGCTAATGTAACTTTTGAGCCGGGAGCACGGACAAATTGGCATAAACACAGCGGCGGACAAATTCTTTTGGTTTTAGGCGGTGAAGGACGTTATCAAGAACGCGGCGGAGAAATACGTATTTTACATAAAGGAGATGTTGTCCGCATTCCGTTAAACGTTGAACATTGGCATGGCGCCGCTCCGGATAGTTGGTTTACACATATTTCCGTTGAAACCAACCTGCCGGACAATCAAACGACCTGGCTTGAACCCGTAACAGATGCCGAATATAAATAAGTAACTTTTAAGCCCTGTTTTTGACGGGGCTTTTTTTTAACCTTTTACAGATTATATTTTAAGAAGGCAATTAATTTAAGAGGTTTTATGTTCAAAACATTATATATTTATCTGCTACTGTTTACCGCCATAGCTTGCGAAACCATTGCCACTGTTTTTCTCAAACAATCGGAACAATTTACAAAACCATTACCGACACTGGCAACAATTATCGGATATATAGTTTCATCCTATTTGTTAGCAATTGTTGTTAAAACTATTCCCGTCAGCATTGCTTATGCCATATGGGGAGCCATGGGAGTTTTGCTTATTACTGTTATAGGAACAGTCTTTTTTAACGAACAGCTTGATATTCCTGCATATATAGGCATAGGATTAATCATATCCGGAGTTTTAATCATTAACATTTTTTCTCAAACAGTCAAAAACTAGAGTAATAATTCTGATTTTAGCAAGTTGACAAAGCAATACATTTTGTTTAACATAGTTTATCGTTTATCAAGGTGTTTCAAAGTATGACAAGTGTTTATTATATCGCCGTTTGGCCGATTGTTCAATTATTGCATAAAATCAGATTTGTAAAAGAAAATACATACAAAGATATGCGCAAAAAATATTACCGCAGCAAAATGACTTTATTTGCGGCTGTACACAATTTTTTAGCCAGAGGAAAGGTCAAACGTTATTTTAACTTGCATACCAAAAACTCAAAAATGGTTATTTATACCTGTTTGACCGGCGGTTATGACGCTTTGCTTATTCCTGATTTTATAAACTCGGAATGTGATTACATTTGTTTCACTGATGATAAAGAACTTATTGCAAAAGGCTATTTCGGACCTTGGAAAATAGAACCGCTGCAGTTTTCGGAAATGAATAACAGCAAAAACAATCGTTGGCACAAAATGCACCCTCACCTTTTGTTTCCTGATTATCAAACCAGCCTTTATATAGATTCCAATGTTAATTTCCGCACCGGAAAAGTGTTTGAATATATTCGTTCGGTTCCCAAAAAATGCTTTATTGCCATTCCTCGCCATGCCTGTCGGGATTGTATATATGAAGAAGCTGATTTTGTCGTCAGCTGCAATATTGATACGGCTGAAAACGTAGATCCGCTGATTGAAAAATATCATAATGAAAACTTTCCGGAACATTTCGGCTTGGGTGAAAATAATGTTATTTTCCGCCGTCATCACAACTCCCGCTGCATTCAGTTAATGGAAGAATGGTGGGACATATTTAACCGTTATTCCAAACGTGATCAGCTGACATTGTTTTATTTGTTTTGGAAAGAAAAAATAAATTTTGTTTTTTTCGGGCCTTATTCGTTCAAAAAAGATCATAAAAATTTCAGAATTTATAAACACAAAGGATAATCAATGAAAATTTTAATTACCGGAGGAGCCGGTTTTATAGGCTCTAGTTTGGCTGATTCTTTATTGGCTGAAGGCAACGATGTTGTCGTTGTTGATAATTTTAACGACTATTACGCTTATGAAATAAAAGAAGCCAACGTAAAACCAAATTTAGACAATCCTCATTACCATCTTTATAAAATTGATTTAACGGACAAAAAAGCTCTTAAAACCGTTTTTGCCGAAAATAATTTTGATACAGTTGTTCATTTGGCCGGAAGAGCCGGCGTTCGTCCCTCAATTGAGCGGCCTGAAGATTATGTCGAATCTAACATACTCGCTACAATTCATATTTTGGAATTGATGAAAGATTTTAATGTCAAAAAATTGGTTTTTGCCTCATCTTCATCTGTTTATGGAAACTGCAAAGCTCAAATTTTCAGCGAAGATTTAAAAGTTACCGAACCTATTTCACAATACGCAGCTACAAAATCAGCTTGCGAGCAATTTTGTTACACTTATCACAAACTTTATAACATGAATATTGTCTGCTTGAGATTTTTTACCGTATACGGACCACGGCAAAGACCTGATTTAGCTATTCATAAATTTACCGACTTAATCAGCAAACATCAACCCATTCCGGTTTTTGGAGATGGAACAACCAAAAGAGATTATACTTACATTGACGATATAATTTCAGGCATCAAAGCCGCTATTGCATACGATAAAACCCCTTATGAAATTATAAATTTGGGCGGCGGAGAACCTGTAAGCCTTTCGCAAATGATAGAAACAATCGAAACAACTTTAGGCGAAAAAGCTATAATCGACCGTAAACCAATGCAAAAAGGCGATGTTGACAAAACTGTTTCTGATATAAGCAAAGCACAGCGCTTGTTGGGATACAATCCGCAAACACGTTTTTCAGACGGTATTGCAAAATTTATAAAATGGTGGAAAAACAAATAATCGCTACCGATATTATCATCCTAGCACAATTCAAAAACTGCCTTGTTTTTAAAGGCAGTTTTTTTGATATTTATATTTGCAAAATAAAAATTAAATGCTATAATTAGACAAAATATGCAGAAAAGTTTAAAGAGGCAAAAAAATGGCTGAACGTGAAGATGTAAAACGGAAAATAAGTTTGATAAAAGCAGAAAGGGCTATCAAAAAAGCTGCTGTTATTGCCGGTATCGGTTTATTCTCGCTTTTTCCTAAATTTGCTAATGCACAAACACAGTCAAAAACTTCTAATACATTTAAAACAGAACAAACTGTTGGCAAAAAAAGTACGCCGCAAGCTACAAACAACAAAAAGAGCAATGCTGTCGATAACGAAACCGGTTTGAAAGCAGCGGCGGCAGAACTGGCTGGAAATGCTGATTTTATGGCCAATTTCTTAGTTGAAGAAGGCGAAAATATTGCCAAAAATTTCGATATGAAAAACTTTGATTTAACTGCTGATATGACTAAAGGAATTGAAAACGGAAACAGCTGCGAAGACTTAAACAGATTTGCTTTAAGTTCCAATACAGGAAATCCCGACGGTCAACATTGTTATCGCGGAACGAAAGATATATTAAAGAATGTTGGTATAAATCTGTCAGGCGCAAATGCTTATGAAGCCGTTGGACAATTACGCGCTCTGCCTCAATTTACCGAAATCAAATGCAACTACGATATGCTGCCGTATGTTCCCAAAGGTTCTGTTGTTGTCCAAGGCAAAGGAAACACTAAGAGCGGACATATTTTTGTCGTAAGTCAAGACGCAAACGGAAACAAATTTCAACGTTGCGGCAGAACCTATCCTTTGCCGACAAGCAACCTTCGCAGTCGACGCAGCGGACAAAGATATGGCGGGCTTTATGTTTTTATTCCATCAGACTGCAAATTGGATTTTGAAACGACATTAAATCTCTATAAAGGAGGAAATTTCAATATTTCGGCAGAAGATATGATGTATCAAAAACTTAAAGAAGAAGATAAAGGAACTGAGGTACAGAAAAACGATAGCCAGACAAACAATCCAAATGCTAAAAACGCAAACAAACAAGAGAAACAGCATACCGCGACATTGGGAGCAAATGATTTTCTACGCATAAAAAGCAATATTGACCGCGGTTATAACGGCTGATTTCCACTATTTACAAATACTCAGAGTTATTATATAAATAGTTTAGGCGTAAGAGTTATTTGAGGAGAGTTATCAAATGAACAAAATTTTAAATTATATTAAAGCCGGCCGTGGCATCGGCGCAAAATTTTTATTGATTTATGCTTTTATCGTAGCAATTGTATACGCATCATCTGTTAAAATTATGGGAAACGAAATTGTTCCTGTATTACAGAATGCGGCAGATCAACTGTTGCCGATTAAAATCGAAAACGGAACAATAGTCGAGCCGGCAGACACAATAAAATCCATTCGTCTTGCTTTACCGGAGGTTAACTTTCCTTTTATCTTAGATACAACTGTTGACAATATAGATACTACTGATTTGAAAGACGGTATTTATATTTCGAAAAAAGCAATATATTTTGTAAATAAAAAACAGACCAAATCTTATAATTTTGAAGATTCCTTAACTCTTGAAAAAGCTGATTATACGGATATGTTCAGAAAATTTGCCACTTATGTTTCGGTAATTTGCGGAATTTTTGCCTTTGTCTTTTTATATATTCTTTATTTGGCATTCACTTGCTTTTATGCTCTCTTTGCAATGGCTTTTACCAAAATGTTTAAGATTTCGCTGGACTACGCGGCAAGTATGCGTTTGAGCGCAGTATCTTATATTGCAACTTCTGCTGTTTCATTATTATTAACATTTGCAGGATTAAGTACAAGGGTAAGAGTTTTCTTTGTTTCCATTTTAATTTTGCAGATTATCATTGTTAAGATTCTAAAAACAAACAATGCTTAGTCTTTAACAAAAAAACAGCCTTAAAAAATTAAGGCTGTTTTTTTGTTATTTTTTTTATTTATCATAAACAGATATTTTAATTTGAGGAATATAGAATCCCTCAACGATTGAAAATATACCGCACATTATCCAATAGAATCCCATAATTGTTGTTATTGTTAAAACTCCAACCATTGGATAAATAAAAATCAGCAAAGAAAATACAATTCCCAAAATTCCGACAATAATTCCTGATTTCCATAAAAAATTATATTTTCTGTTTTTCCACGACATTGTTGCTTGTATTATACCGATAATCAAAGTCCAAACCGCCAATATCGCAGGCAAAGCCGCCATGGTAAAATTAAGATTAAAAGCCAAAATAACGCCTATAAACACATCTATTATGCCAACAGACAATTCCCATCCCTGTTCAAAAGAAAAAGAATTTATAATGTATCCGACTCCGACAATAATAAAAACTATTCCAATATAAAGCGCAAGCGCTGCCAGACTAGCTAATGGATTGAATAATACAAAAATTCCGGTGATAACCATCATAATCCCGATAAACCATCTCCAAAAATCGGCTCTGCTCCACATATT
>CAVIWQ010000037.1:0-13640 GCA_963646605.1 Bacteroidaceae bacterium | reverse complement strand
ATAAATTAATTAATTTTTTAAAAAAAGAAATTTTAAAATATTTATAAATGACCAGCCGATTTCATTAAAATTATTAAAAGAATTCGGAACAGAACTTGTAGAAGTTCACGGACAGTTTGATAATCAGGGGCTGTTAAATCAGGCAAATCATCTGACTATTTTGGATAATTATGGAAATTATGCCAAAGAGCTTTTATCTGTTAAAAATGCTTTTGAAAAATTCCGTCAAATCCGCAAAGAGCGTATGGAAGCTGAAAAAAGCCTGCAAGCCGGCCGCTTGGAAGAAGATAATCTCAAACATTGGGTGGATGAACTTAACAAGCTAAAACCGGCTGTCGGTGAAGAAGAAGAACTTAACCGCCGCCGAAATGAAATCATAAATGCCGAAAAACTGGTAGAAAGTTTAAACAACGCTTATACTTCGCTGGCGGTTAATTCAAATATTGTATCATCAATCCGGCATGCGCAGTCGGCGATAAGCAAAGCCGATATTTTAGTCGGCGGAAAATATAAAAATATTGAAGAAATTTTGGAACAAACTCTGTTGAATGCCGAAGAAGCAATACGCCAAATAGAAGAAATCAGTTCAACATTGAACTATAATCAAGAAGAAGCTGACAGTATTGAACAGCGCCTTTTTGCATTGCGTGACGCTGCCCGCAAACATCAAGTCTCTATTGATGAATTGCCTCAAAAACAAGCGGAAATGCAAAACCGCTTAAATGCAATAGAACTGGGTGAAGACGGCGTGTCGGATTTGCTTCATCAAGAAGAGAAAAGCCGGATAGAATATTTGAAACAGGCGCGGCTGCTGAGTGATTGCAGAAAAAAAACAGCGGCAATTCTTGATAAAAAGATTATGGCTGAATTGGCTCCTCTGAAGATGGAAAAAGCCAGATTTGAAACTCAGATAAGTGAACTGCCGGAAAGCGCTTGGAACACACAGGGAATTGACAATGTGGCTTTTACGGTTTCAACTAATCCGAATTCTCCGCAAGGACCGCTGAGTAAAATTGCGTCCGGCGGGGAATTAGCGCGTTTTATGCTGGCGTTAAAAGTCAATTTGGTTAATTCGGCAAATAATATGACAATGATTTTTGATGAAGTCGATGCCGGTGTCGGCGGTGCGACAGCTCAGGCTGTTGGTAATCGTTTGGCAAAATTAGCTCAAAAAGTTCAAATTTTATTAGTTACGCATTCGCCGCAAGTGGCAGCCTGCGGTTCTCATCATTTTAAAGTTGAAAAGAAAACTCAAAATAATATAACTACAACGTATGTTACGGAACTGTCTGAACAGGAACGGGAAGAGGAAATTGCCCGTATGTTGGCAGGAGAACAGATTTCCGACGAAGCCAGAGCCGCCGCAAAAGTTTTAATTAAGTCATCATCAATAAGGATAGAATAATGAAAGTAAGAACTCGTTTTGCTCCATCACCGACCGGATATATGCATATCGGTAATTTGCGTACAGCTTTGTACGAATATTTAATTGCCAAATCAAACGGCGGCGATTTTTTGCTGCGTATTGAGGATACAGACCAAAAACGCTATGTTGAAGGATCAACCGATATCATTTTTAATACATTGAAAACCGTGCATATGGACTGGGATGAAGGTCCGGATATCGGAGGAAATTATGGTCCTTATGTTCAGTCGGAACGTCGTTCTATTTATAAAGAATATGCCGAAAAATTGGTTGAACTCGGTGGAGCTCATTATTGTTTCTGCGCTGCTCACGATGAAGACGAAAATGAAGAAGATGATAAAATTCCAACCAAGTTTAAGGATCCGTGCAAGCGTATTCCTCTTGAAGAGGCAAAAGCGCGTGTTGCCGCCGGTGAACCTTATACGATTCGACAGACAATCAATAAAAAAGGCGTATCGCATTTTCATGATGAAGTTTACGGTGATATTGAAATTGATTATGATGAGTTGGACGAAGGCGTTTTGTTAAAAACCGATGGTTTGCCGACTTATAATTTTGCCAATGTTGTCGATGACCACTTAATGGCAATCAGCCATGTTGTACGCGGTAATGAATATATTTCTTCTACACCGAAATATAATTTGATTTATGAAGCTTTCGGCTGGACACCTCCGGTATATGTTCACGTTCCTCCGGTTATGAAAGACGCTCAGCATAAATTGAGCAAACGCAACGGAGACGCTTCTTTTCAGGATTTAGTTGCCAAAGGCTATTTGCCTGAAGCAATTTTGAACTATATTGCTCTGCTGGGGTGGAACCCCGGAAATGATCAGGAAATTTTTTCACTGGACGAACTGAAAAAATGTTTTTCAGCGGAACGTTTGAATAAATCTCCCGCAATTTTCGATTTAGTAAAATTAACATGGATGAACGGTTGTTACATAAGAGAGCTTTCAGCTGAAAAGTTTCATGCTTTGGCTTTGCCTTATTATGAAAAATATTTAACCCGCAAGCTTGATTTAAATATGCTGAGCAGTGTTTTGCAGCCTCGTATCGAAACTTTTAACGATATTGCGGCGCAAACTGATTTCTTTGAAAAAATGCCGGAATATGATTTGGCATTATACACCAATAAAAAAATGAAGACGGATGTTGAGGTTGCCAAGCAATCTTTGCAGTATATTTTGCCGGCTTTGGAAAATGTAACAGAATGGACAAATGAAAAACTGTTTGAAAGTCTTAAGGCTTTAGCCGTTGAAAAGGGACTGAAGAACGGACAAATTCTTTATCCTTTGCGCATAGCTTTAAGCGGAAAAGAAACAACTTCCGGCGGTGCTACTGAAATTGCAGCGATTTTGGGTAAAGAAGAAACTTTGCTTCGTGTGGAAAATGCTTTGAAAAAGATAGGATAAAAATATGGTAAAAGAAGTAGGAACAGGCATTATTATCAGAAACGGAAAAATATTTATCGGTCAAAGACCGGAAGGTAAACCGTTGGCCGGATTGTGGGAATTTCCGGGGGGAAAATTGGAAGCCGGTGAAACTATAGAACAATGCTTAAAACGTGAATTGAAAGAAGAATTGGATGTAGAGGCTGAAATCGGCGAACACATTGTTGATATTGATTATAGATATCCCGAACTTAATGCTGAATTTGACTTAAAAGTCTTTTTTGTGCACATTCCCGATGATGCTGTTATAAAACTGAATGTTCATCAAAATTCTGCTTGGGTTACGCCGGAAGAATTAAAAAATTATGATTTTCCGCATGCAGATGTGGAAATTATAAAAAAATTGCAAAAAATGAATTTCTGAAAATTGACAAAAATACAAAAAAGTATATAATACAAACCAGTTAATCAAATTACTAATTTTAAATTATTAAGCAAATGGTACAAGTTTTTGTATGGATAGCTTTCGGGCTGTTCGTGGTTTTAATGGTTGTGTGTGCGTTGTCTATGTTTGTCACTGCTCCGGTAGATGACGACAATACCGCACTTAAATTGGTTGACGATGACAATTTGTCAGGACTTAAACTTTGGCTCAAACAGCTTACTGCCGGCCGTGTGTTGTCTGATGAAGACCGTGCGGATCTGGTAAAAAGTTTGGACAAGCTTCGTTCCGGCAAAAGCTTTTTGTGTGTAGCTCGTTGGATGGTCTACTTATTGAAGAAGTGTCCGTCTACCAATTGGAAAACGATTTCATACCGCATTCGTCAATCGCATGAGGTTATGAAGACGCGCCGTTGCCGGACTGCACAGCAAATTGCATTGAACGCGGTTTGTTATGCAGAGTGTGACAGCCTTATGTACACACTTCGTCAAAATCGGTTGTTGGCATGAACTGCTTGAATGCAAAGTGACAAAATTTAACCTCGGAACTTCTGTTTCCGAGGTTAAATTTTATTGACATCGAAAGAAATGATAATACATTATAGTCATGACAGAAAGCTTGAATTTTAACATAAATGAAGCAGTTTTAACCTTGGTTCTTGAAGGAAATTTTTCTTCTTATAAAGATCAAGATAAAAAATTGCGCTTATATGCTGCCGCTCATAACCAGCAAGTGCAGAATATAATTATAGATGCCTCAAAACTTGCGCAATGGGATTCAACATTGGTAGCCATTATTTTCGAACTTGAAAAAATTGCCCGCCGCCGTGGTATAAAAATAGAGCAGCATTCTTTTCCATCTGGTTTGTCAAGATTGATTTCTCTGGCTTTTTCTGTTGATCGCAATCCGACGCAGCCTAAAGCCGAAAAGGCAGAAGTGCTTGAAAAAATCGGTATGTGGGGAGTAAATGTTTATGAAAGTTTCAAGCGCGGCAAAACTTTTTTAATACAATCAAGACAAGCTTTTTTACGTATTTTTGCCGGAAAGTCGGTTATGCGCCCCATAGATTTTTCTTTTGCTTTAGAAGATTGCGGATATCGCGCATTGCCGATAGTTTCTTTAATAAGTTTTATGGTCGGGCTTATTTTGGCTTTTGTAGGCGCTGTACAGCTTAAAACATTCGGAGCTCAGATTTATGTTGCCAGTTTGGTGACTATAGGTATGACCCGTATTATGGGAGCAATTATGACCGGAATTATTATGGCCGGCCGCACCGGTGCCTCTTATGCGGCGACAATCGGGACAATGCAGGTTAATGAAGAAATTGATGCCCTTAAAACAATGGGGATAAATCCGATTGATTTTTTGGTTTTGCCGCGAATTTTGGCATTGACGATTACAATGCCGATTTTAACCATGTGGGCCGATTTTATGGGAATGCTGGGCGGTGGTTTTGTGGGAGTGACCATGTTGGGTATTCCGCTACAGAAATATTGGGATATGTCGATTTCGGCCATTGCTTTGAATAATTTCTTTGTCGGGCTTTTTCATGGTTTGGTTTTTGGTATAGTTACGGCGATTTGCGGTTGTTATTACGGAATTTTTTGCGGACGCAATGCAGATAGCGTTGGAACGGCAACGACAAAAGCCGTTGTGGCGGCGATTGTTTGGATGATAGTTATGACCGGAATAATTACAGTTGCTTGTGAGGTGCTGAATATATGACAGAAAACAAAGCACAAATTGAAACTGAAAATTTGACTATCGGTTATGGCAATTTTATATTGCTGCAAAATTTAAATTTTGCAATAAATCAGCACGATGTTTTTATTATTATGGGAGGATCCGGCTGCGGAAAAAGCAGTATGCTGCGTGTTTTGACAGGGTTGGTTTCTCCTTTGTCCGGAAAAGTCTTTGTTGATGGCGTTGATTTTACATCTGCATCGTTGAAGACTAAAAATAAAATTATGCAAAATAATGGAATATTGTACCAAAGCGGAGCTTTGTTCAGTTCAATGACGTTGGCTGAAAATATTGCTTTGCCCTTACAGTTGTATAAAAATTATTCTAATGCTGAAATAAGAGAATTGGTGTCCTTAAAATTAGCACTGGTCGGATTGAGTGGTTTTGAAGAATTTTATCCATCCGAAATCAGCGGCGGAATGAAAAAACGCGCAGGTTTGGCGCGGGCTTTGGCTCTTGATCCCGAAACGGTTTATTTTGATGAGCCGTCGGCAGGGCTCGATCCCGTAAGCTCAAAATTACTGGATGATTTGATTTTGGATATAAATCAAAGCTTAGGGACAACAATCGTTATTGTTACTCACGAATTAAGTTCTATCTTTGCCGTCGGCAACAATTCTATTTTTTTGGATGGCGACAGTAAATCAATTTTGGCGCGTGGTAATCCTCGCGAACTTCTAAAAAATCCGCCTAATGAAAAAGTGTTTCAATTTTTAACTCGTGGAGAAGGTAAAAATGCGCAGAAAACCAAATAATAAACTTATCGGTCTGTTTATCCTCTGCGGAGTGGCATTGTTTTTTGCCACTGTCGGTATGTTTGTATCGGATAAAATTATGAAAGACAGCAATCGTTTGGTTGTTATGTATTTTTCGGAATCAATAAAAGGACTTGATGTCGGTTCTCCTGTGGTTTTCAAAGGCGTTGCTATTGGACGAGTTGCAAAAATTGATATTATAACCGATTTGAATGATTTTAATTTCAGCATTCCGGTTTATGTAGCTTTTAATGAAAAAAAATTATCTTCCCGCAAACCACACCAAAATGCACGTCAGGTCTTAAAAGAATTGGTTAAAAATGGTTTGCGCGCCAGATTATCTACTCAAAACTATTTAACCGGACAATTGATGATAGAACTTGAATTTGTCGCTAAAAACGATGAAGCGGTTTATCATTCTCAACCGGACAGTAAAATTCCGGAAATTCCTACGGTTCTTTCCCAGTTTGCGGAACTCTCCCGCGGTATTCAGGAATTACCTTTGCGTGAAACCTTAAATAAAGTGAATACTTTTTTTGACAGTTTAAATAATGATATTGTTCCGAAAACAAGCAAATTAGTGGAAAGTTTTTCCGTAATTCCGGGGAGAACACGCGCTATGCCCGAAGCTTTGAACAATTTTAACCGTGCAATGCAAAATATTTCAAATGCTGCAAAATCACTGAATAATTTTGCAGATTATGTAGAAAGACACCCTGAGTCGCTTTTGCGTGGAAAAGGAGGATATTAAATGAAAAAATGTATGATTTTGCTTGTTTTCTTAATTGAAGCCTGTTCAATAACGCCTAATTCGAGATTTTATCAATTGCAAGCGGCAACAGGAGAAGAAAGTTTATCAAACCGCAAAATGATTGTCGGAATTAATGATATTTCAATCCCAACTTATGTGGATCGTCCGCAAATAGTGATAACCGAAACAGATTCCAACGAATTGAAAGTTTCCGAATTCAACCGCTGGGCAGAACCTCTTAATATGTCTATTGCCAGAGTTTTAGCTGATGATATATCTTTGTATTTGCCTAATTCGCTAATCAAGCCTAAATCATACGCTTCGGAAGATTTTAATTATGCTGTAACGGTTGAAATCAATAAATTCGATGCGGTTATGAATAAAAAAGCAATGCTGGACGCTTGGTGGACAATTTATAAAAATGATAAGATTTCCGCACGTGGACGCACAACTGCTGAAGTAAAAATTTCCAATGGGTTTGATGGTGTTGCTGAAGGGCAAAGCCAATTGATTAATAAAATGGCAAAAGAAATTGCGCAAAAATTGATAAAATAAGGAATAAAAAATAATGCAGCAAAACTTGACTGAAATATTGCTCCATTATGGGGTAAAAGGTGAAATAACCGGCGAAAATACAGGTCCTATGATTAAACAAATAGAATTTCTGCCGGCAGCCGGAACCAAAATCAAAAATATTACATCATCTTTATCGGATATTGCCCGTGAAATGGGAGTAACATCATTGCGTGTTGAAGCTATTGCCGGTACTTCAAAACTCGGGTTTGAAGTGCCCGCTGCTGAAATGAAAATAGTGAGTTTTTCAAATATTTTAAATAGTGCTGAATTTAAAAATGCAAAAGGTGATTTGCCGATATGCCTTGGTGTGGATATATCTGGACAACCTGTTTTTGCAGATTTGGCCAAAATGCCGCATTTGTTGATTGCGGGAACTACCGGTTCGGGAAAATCAGTTGGTTTGAATAGTTTTATACTTTCTCTGATTGCCCGTAAAAAGCCGTCTGAATTGAAATTTGTTCTAATAGATCCCAAACGTATAGAATTTTCCATATATAATAATCAACGCTATATGTTGGCGCCTGTTGTAACCGATAATCGACAAGCAGCTGATACATTGGCTTATTTGGTTAATGAAATGGAACGCAGGTATACGCTTTTTGAAAAAGAATTAGTACGTAATATAGGAGAATATCACGAAAGATGCGGAGAACTGCCGTATATTGTTTGTGTAATTGATGAGTTTGCCGATTTAATGGCAGCTGATAAAAGCGTTGAAATTTCTGTTCAGAGATTGGCGCAAAAAGCCCGTGCAGCCGGAATACATTTACTTTTGGCGACACAGCGCCCATCCGTTGATGTTGTTACAGGGGTATTAAAAGCAAATTTTCCAACCAGATTATCTTATAAAGTGGCTTCACAAACAGATTCTCGTACTATTTTGGATATGCCCGGAGCAGAAGAATTATTGGGAAGAGGTGATTCTTTATATTTGCCGCAAAGCGGTGAATTAAAAAGAATTCATGGTGCCTATGTTTCCGATAATGAAATAAGTTCAATTTTAGAACCTTATCGGGCAAAGATTGAGCCGTTGAGTAATGGTCAGATTGTGGAAAAAGAAGAAAAACAGGAACGTACTCCGAAAAATAAAGAAAAAACGGGGATATTTCGTCGAGCGTTGGATTGGTGGAGTTCACTAAAAGTTCGTGATCGCAAAACCATAATCAACGGAGCATTGTATGTTATCACTCTGTTATTGGGGCAATCGAAAAATAAAACCCGCAGACGCTAAACATAAAAAAATCCTCGATTTTCGAGGATTTTTTTATGTTAAATCAGAAAGCTTATTCTTCAGGCATAGGCTTAGGCGGAAAGTGCTCACCCATGGGAGGAAAAGGAGCATTTGGACGTTCTTTGTTTTGAAAATCTTTTCTGAAATGTTCCATTTGTTTTTTACGTTCCAACATAATGCCGTCTAATTTGGCTTTTTGTAATGGTGTTAAAATTGCTTCGAAATTTTTCATATTTTCTTTGCGCAATTCATCCATTTTTTTGTGCAATTCTTTCATTTGCTCAATCAATGGCTTCATTTTTTCAAAATCGGCTTTGCGGAGAGCTTCAGCTTTTTCTTTTTGTTCTGCTGTTAAATCCAGTTCTTTTGCCAGTTGATCGGTATGCATTCCCGATTTCATTTTTCTATGTTTGGGGGGCATCGGCATATCATTTTGTGCGGGCTGGTTGTTTAAAACACTTTCTGCCTCAGCAGCAATAACATTGTTGCCGGCAACCAAAAGCAGTGATGCGCAAGCAATAGTTAAAAGTTTTTTGTTCATATTTATTCTCCTTTCAGAAAGGCCAATTTTTGGCTTAAAATTTTTTTTGCATTAAATAAACGGGATTTTACCGTTCCGAGCGGAATTCCCATTTTATCGGCTATTTTTTCAAGAGGTACGTCTTCAAATTCGTGCAAAACAACGATTTTACGCATTTTATATGGGAGATCATCTACGGCTTTCAATATAAGTTTTTGGCGTTTTTTAGCGTCTAAAACTTCTTCTTGAAACTGTTCACCTGCAATGTTTTCAAGGACTTCATCATCGCATAGTTCCATATTGCGTTCACGATTAATTTTAGAACGGAAATAGTCACGGCAAACATTGGCAGTTAAGGCACTCAGCCATTGTCTGAATTTTCCTTGTTCTTGATAGTTCTCGATGTTTCTCCAGGTTTTTATATAGACTTCCTGTTCAATGTCTTCATTATATCCGCCAGTCACTTTATGAATAACGGATCTGATAAAACCTTTGTTTTCAGTTATAATATCTTTCATCAGCCAACCATCAAAAATCCGTATTCGTCAACAGGCAACCCCATCTTTTCAATAGGTGAAGACTGGCTTATGTATTGCTCATAATCTATCCATTCTCCATTATCTATCAATGTGGATTTTTGCGGGTACAGAGCCCCGAGCATTGCAAGACCGACAAGCATACATACTCCGGCTTTTATGCGGTTGCGCCGTTTTTTTCGGGAGAAATAAAGAGGCTTAGCCTCTTGCAAAAGTTGTGAAATATCGTCCATTTTGACCTCCTTACACAGCTAAAACGAAAAAGCTAAGCCTTTGGTTCATTTTTTTTATAAATTATTTTCCGAAAGCTTTTTTATAAACTTCCAAAACCAGCTCTTTGGTGCAAGGACGCGGGTTGCCTCCTGTGCAGACATCGGCCATTGCGGCTTCGGACAAAGCTTCCAAATCTTCTTCCTTAACGCCGATTTCTTTCAGTGTTTCTGGAATATTAACATCTTTTTTGAGCTGTTTTACTGCATCAATGGCTGCTTTGCGGTACTGCTCTTCACTCATGTCATCAACGCCTTTCACACCCATAGCGCGGGCAATTTCTCTGAATTTGCTGCCGGTATAAGGAGCGTTAAATTCCATAACATAAGGCAGTAAAACAGCGTTTGCAACACCATGAGGCGTATTGTAAAAAGCACTTAACGGGTGAGCCATGCCATGAACAACGCCTAATCCGACATTAGAAAATGCCATACCAGTTACATATTGTCCCAAAGCCATATCTTCCATAGCCTTAGGTTCTTTTGCAACAGCCTGACGCAAAGAGCGTGAAATAATTTCAATTGCTTTTAAGTTTAGAGTGTCTGCCAACTCCCAAGATGCCAGAGTCGTATAACCTTCAATAGCGTGGGTGAGGGCGTCCATTCCTGTGGCGGCAGCCAAAGATTTTGGCATAGAAGCCATCATATCGGGATCGACAACGGCAACGACCGGAATGTCATGAGGATCGACGCAAACAAATTTACGGCGTTTGCTTTCATCGGTAATTACATAGTTTATTGTTGTTTCAGCAGCTGTTCCTGCTGTTGTGGCTACGGCAATCACCGGCACGCTTTTATGTTTTGTGGGAGCGACACCTTCCAACGATACAACATCGGCAAATTCTGGATTGTTGATAATAATGCCGATACCTTTAGCTGTATCTTGAGGAGAACCTCCGCCAATGGCAATCATATAATCAGCGCCGGCTTGTTTGAAAGCTTCAACGCCTGCTTTTACCACTTCAACACTTGGATTGGCTTTTACTTTATCGAATATTGCATAAGCCATTCCGGCTTTATCCAATAAATCGGTTACTTTTTTTACTACATTGAATTTAACCAAATCGGCGTCGGTAACAATCAGCGCTTTGGAAAAACCGCGGTTTTTAGCCTCAGGAACAATAGCCTCAATGGCGCCTTGTCCGTGATAACTGGTTTCATTTAATATAAAACGTTTTGTAGTCATATTAGATATCTCCTCAATAAAAGTTATAATAATACCTGTCTACTAAAGTAGTGCTTTATGAGATAAAATTCAATTGAAATATGTTTATTTGTTGCTTGATGAAAAAAAATAATTTATATTGATAACAGTTTACGTTTGCTAAAGGAGCAGCCTGTATGTCACTAGAACTCAGACCAAATGAATATGTTAAAATCGAAGTTCATTTTAGCTATAAAGTCTTTGTTTTTCCGATGTTGTTAATGTCTATCGGAATTTTAATATTTTTTGCTGTTTGGTCGGGGGTGTTTGGTGACCTTAATGTTCATTGGATGGGAAAAATCGTAAAGGTTTCTTCCTTATTTATGCTGTTGGGGCTTATTCTGTTTATTCCGTATGTTTACAAACGTATAGATAACAGGCTGAAAATTTATGCTGTTACAAATCAGAGGGTTTATATCCGCCGCGGAATTATCAATATTCATGAAAAAGATATTCCTTTAGCCAAAATAAACGACGTGCAGATTATGCAAAGTTTGGCACAGAGAATTTTCGGTGCCGGAACAGTGGTTATTCAGGTCGGTAATGATGAAAGCCGTATTTGCATTGAAGATGTAAACCGTCCGCGTGAGTTTAGGGATACCGTTATTTCTGCAATTTATGAATTGCAGCAGGAGGAAGAAGGACGTCAGCGCGATTATAAACAACAGCAGTATGGATATAACGGGCAAAACGATTATAACAACCAAAGCGGTTACAATAACCCTAACGGCTATAATCAAAACGGGTATAACAATTATAATAATCAGGGCGGTTATAATGCGCCGAACGGGTATGGCTACGGCAATGGCTATAATCAGGGAAATAACTATGGTTCCTCAAATAACGGCGCGTATAACAATGGTTCTGGATATAATCAGGGCGGTTTTAACAATCAGGGAAATTATGATGACGACGGCTATGATCCCGATGGATACAGCAATGGCCGCAAACGCTATTAAATTTTCAAAATCCAAGTTACTGCAGTTGTTAAATCATCGGTGCTTAATTCTTCAAAAAAGTCGGATTGATCAATAATTCGGTAGCATAATTTTTCCTCGTCATAGATAAGATAAAAATCGTCGTCTTGTCCGAGAATAACACACGAAACATCTTCATCTGCAAGCATATTAATATTAAAATCAACGAGATCTGGAAAAAACGAAGTGCCGGTGTTAATACCGAAGATGGTATTGCCTCCGCATGATAGCCCGTTATATTTTTTTAAGAGTGTAGCAAAGTCATCAGGAATTTGCGCAATGCCGTTTTTGCGCAATTTGATATTGGCAACGGCTATTTGCATATCATTAATATCACTGTCATTTTTTCCGACTTCTTCATTTTCATCCAAAATTTGGATTAGTTGTTCAAGGCTCATTCATATTACTCCATTGTTTTTGCCGGTGCGTTGGGATGAGGAACAAAAGAACTTTGCTGCTTTTGTGCTTTTTGCAGTTCTGTTTGGCGTTGTTTTCTGTTTTCGTCGATAATGCAATATTCATCGCCGAAAGCTATCATACAGCAAACTCCGGGGGCTGGTTCCATGCGGGCAATGACATCATTTTCTTTCGGCTTAGTATATTCGCCCCATTTCGCGCGATAAAGTTTTAAATCACGGAATGTTGTATCATGATTGTGCATTTCTCCGTGAATTCCTGGAAGTTTTGTATGCTTTTGGTTTTTAGAGCAGCTCTTTTGCATAACCTCGCCGAGAGTTCCGCAACCCATAATACACATATTGTCATAGTCATTTATATAGCTGAGCGGCAATCCTTTTTCTTCTAAAGTGCGGCAATCTTTTACATTTATGATGTGGTGAACATTGATGGCGGTTTGGTCTTTCCATTCAGGATGCTTTTTTAAAAAGCAGGTCATGTCGGTGTTGCCTTTTTTCATTTGTCTGACTAATTCATCGACATAATCTTTTCGAGCTCCGGGGACACGCATCATTAAATCAGCAAATTCAGGATGTTCATTGATAAAGCGTATAGTGTTGCGTTGTTTGGCGCTGGTTGTTAAGGCTTTCTGTGTTCTTAAATCTCGAATAATGTTCCCTTTTTCATCAGTCTGCGGAAATATTTTGGCAAAAGAAGATGATTGTCCGACGCTGCAATGAGTGGTTAGAAAATGTTTAAAATCATTCAGATTCATTTGGGGCAAAATTTCTGGAGGAACACCGGCTTGTGCCAAACCGGAAGTGATACGGTCTTTTATACCCTCAAATTCCGGAAATTGTTTCATCACATGCCATAAACCGTTGTCATCTAAATTGTAATCTTCTTTTGCACGCGGATTTTTTGCATATTCTAAAGGATTGGTTACAATTTTGCTGTATTCTTCTGAATATTCCCGAGGTTTGGGGCTAAAAGAATTGCCTGTATTGCTTTTATTGGATTGGTAAGTTTTGCATTGAGGGCGCTCAACGGTACCATTAAACGCCATGCGGGCGATTTCGCTGCGTTCATCTTTAGTTACTTCGTGTTTAAGAGAAAGTTTGATTTGATATTTTTGGGCAAAATCCTGTAATTTTTTTTCATCTTCCAAACTGAACGAGGCGCGGTAAGCATTCCACAATTTGTCAAATTGTTCGCTTATTTCTTGTTGTTTTTGTAAAAAATCCTCGCGTTTTGTATTTGAAATTGAAAATTTGGCTGAGGTATTATTTTGATTGCCGGAAATTTTTTGTTTGATTTCGTGAATACGTGCTCCGGTAGAAGGCCGACCTTCTCTGCGTCCCATTCCGGAACGTTGCGGAGCATTGTCATATTTTGAATAGTCCGTATTCATATTACACCATCC